>JAYSRH010000001.1:0-16526 GCA_043721115.1 Fibrobacteria bacterium
CCTTATTCTGACTCCAAGCCCCCGCAACCCGCCAGAGGCGTCTTTCGCATGATCGGCATAGCCGCTCATCGATAATGCACCAGGACTTTCCAGTCCTAGTGCCACGCTTCGCATTACCCTTTATGTCCATAATTTATGGACATGGTTATAAATCCTACCCCTGATAACGGGGTAGGCAATTTCCCCGGCCAAAAATCAAACAGCATAAGATAAACCTAAACGACAATCCAAACCCCATCCTAATAATCCGGTTTTAATTATCAATATTTACTATATGTTTATTGTATATTATTGCTATTGATTAAATTTTCCTAACCCAAACATCAGAGAATCCCAAATGAAGATGTATCCTGGCTTTTCGGAAAGAGTGATTCACTTTCTGATGGTGCTTCGGGAATTGCCGTACCTCACATCGGCCGACTTCATCCGTTATTTCTACCCAGCAAACAAGAATAAAACCTATGCCCTAGACACGCTCCGAATACTCTGTCGTCGGAACTTGGTAGAAAAGTATCGGTTAAATGATGGGTCCTTTATTTATTTTCTGACCCGTGAAGGGGTAAAAGAGTCTGAGGGGCTAGCGGCACACAAACAAACATTCCACCGACAATGGGGGTGTATGTTTGTCCATAAAGAGCCAAGGTTTGAGCGCGAGAAGCCAAGCTTCATTTTTCATCCGGCCCCATATCTAGACTTTCGCTGCTTTTCTCCAATCATGCTCTCAAGCTATCAGTTTCTGCATACCAGGGGCCTAACTGAATTCGTCTATCTGGTCCGGAAAGCCCATATCGTATCCTACTCGATATGCTTGGATATGATTCTGAATAAGAAGTCCAACTTAAAGCTGACCAATAACCCGGACATCCTACTAACGAATGATTTACAAGACACGGAAATCCGGGTTCTAATTGAGTTCGAGAATTCAAATATCTGGGAAAAGGGGCTCATAGAAAAGCTGAATTCCCTCTCCAAACAAACGGCTGATATAATCATTTTCCTATGCGCCAATGACATCATCTTCCGGAATATGGGCTGGCTCTTAAATAAAATCAGTTCCGGCAGGATGGTGAAAGATGGGGTTAAGTGGCTGCCATCTCAGGCAACCATTTCAAGTCTGGAGAGGCGCATGTTCTTTGGTATCTGGAGGCCAAGTTATTCAAACAATGGAGAAATCCAAAAGCTCGAGGATACCGTCCTTTATCCGCATAATTCTCGCGCATTAAAGCGGGCGGGTTGGGTGCAGAAGGTTGTGGATAACGCCTTAGTTTCCGATGAACACTCAAACTCAATTATGGCTCTTGATGACAAGATTCCAATTGAGGATGGCATTCCTTTTTTAAGCCTCTTTGAAGATTCGGCAAAGGAATACAAAGCAAACCTATTGAGGCTATCAAATGGCAATAAGACCGATTCCGTACTATAAGACCCACCAGGTCATTCTTTATGAACTCCTAATTCCGACTCTAGTAATCGTCGGGATTGGATTCGCATTGGACCACTATCTCTGGAAGCTGGTTCTAAAATCGATTCTTGAGATTCCCAAGATCGGGAAGTCGTACCTTCACTCCCCGCTTTATCCAATTCTGGGAGTTTTTCACCAGCTCCTTTTTATTGTTCCGCTCTTCTTAATTTGGACGTTTCTCACCTGGCAAGCTCAAGGGCCAGGTTTAGGGCGAGCGCTTTTGCGCCTTTTTGGGATGGGGACATGGGACCTTTTCCCTCCAACTTTCTCCTATGCCTCGAAAGAAGTTCAGGAAATCATTGCCCGAGTCAAAGCAAAAGACCCGTCGGCCAGGGTCATCGGGTTCTATAAGCGCTTCACGTGCGACCTGGAACAGGAACGCAAGGAAGGGAAAAACCCCGGTGGTCCGGGAGATTATTGGCCCATCGTCCTTAGCTTCGACAAGGAATTAAGATACCGGCATGTCCAACTAGTGGGGTCAACGGGTAGCGGAAAGAGCGCGTCCGTCATTGCACCGCTCCTCTATCAGGACGGGGAGTCGTCGGAAATCGCCACGTTTACCATCAATCCAAAGTCGGATACGTATTTAATCAAATGCATAATTTCCGGGGTTTTGCTCAAAGTGAAAAATAAGGTGGGGGAGGGAATTGAGCCAGAAAATGGGGCACAGGCCCCCCCGACGGCACTCATTTCTATGGTCAGAAAGGACTCCTTGGCATACGATCCCCTCATCTACGGGACCGCCGATACCTGCACCAAGAAGATCATTGGGAGCATGGAATTCGACTCCTCCTATTATAAAGGGGTCCAGGAAACCTGGCTCATGACCTTCTTCCGGGTTGTCAAAACCGAGCCCGCTCTGAACAACCGCATCATGCTCCGGCACCTGCATACCTTTCTCATGAACCCGATGCTGCTCCAGACCAAGCTCAAACCGCTGGTCACAATGAAGGAAAACCTTGACCGGATAGACGCCCTGAGCATCGAGGACAAGAAGAATTTATCGGGGGTGGCAGCCCATATTGCCACTATGGTTGAAGATGAAAGTCTAAGCCATATCTTCGACAACCCGACCGGCCACTACCTGGATCTGCGGGCGGTCATTAATCAAGGCGGCAATATTTTTGTGGAGGTGGATACGAACGCGAAAGGGTCCCAGAGCCGGGCCTTGGGACGGATGCTGATCATGGAGCTCCAGCTTTTGGCCAGTGCCCGGCAATCGGGGCAAGAGCCACTCGATAAAGCGGTCATGGCATCCATCGATGAATTCGGGAGTTTCGCGTATAACGGGGTGATTGAAATTTTGGATAAGGCCCGATCCGCCCATGTCGGATTCCTGGTCGCCCACCAAAGCGTGGGCAATTTTAAACGGTCCTATCTTCATCCCGGCTTTAAAGATGAAGTCGTCGATAATACACGGACGAAGTTCCTCCTCGACATCAAAGACGAAACCAGTAAATGGGCTAGTGACCTAATGGGGGAGCAGCGTATGGCCCAGATTACAAAGTCTCAAGGAACGTCTTCAAGTGGAACCGCCTTTTCCAGAACCAGCAAGAACACGTCAACGCGCGAGGATTGGGAGGCGCGGGCTGTTCGAGATTGGTTTAACCTTCCACTTGGGAAAGGATTTGCGCAGATACAGGATGAGTTCGGTCGTTTGATTAACTGCCCTATCACTTTAGGGTACCTGCCTGATAGTGTTCTATGTTCGGACGAGGACATGGTTGCTTTTTTGAAGTCAGAAGCCCAAAAACATCCCAGACGCCCGCTCAATGGTAGTTTGATTGATAATGCAGTTCCTTTTGAATTGCCACCAGGAATTGTTGCGACTTCGATGGAGGCTGATGATTTGGATACGGCTTCTAATTCGGTGACTGTTCCGTCAAAGAAACCGGTTCGTAAACGGTCTTCGAGTCGCTCGAAGGATTTGCCTGATGATGCGGAACTGGATGTACTAAATAACGTTTTAACATAATAAGTACGAGGAGATAATGATGGTTGCTAAAATTCGTTCACAAAAGGGTGAGGAGAAAAATCCACTCGACTGGTTCCAATCCTTTTCAGGCCAGTTCGATTCGAGCCTGCGCCAGCTATTAAAGGTCATGGGAACCGAAGAGGGACGGCATATGGTTACCGGTTTGCTTAAGAGTGAGGTAGGGGAGATGGAGTCTGCGCTGTCGAAGAAACAGCAATGGGTCCTCAAGGCTATGGAGCAGGACCCGAAGCTCGAAGCTCAAATTTTCGAGTACTCGAAATTCACTCACAGTCAATTTGATGGATCGAAGCGGATTATCATTCGTGGTATAAACGAGGAGACAACACGGGTTTCCGCTCAATGATTGTTGTTAGATAAAACATCAAGGTGACTGCATGGAAGAGGCTCCCCTTCGTTTCGGCTTCCGTCCCCTGGGGACGGCGATCCTTCTCTACCCCTTCGAATTCGTGACCAAGATGTTTTTATGAGCCTAGTGGAAAAAGGATTGAAGGAAGGGCATAAGGCCTGGCCAATATTTCGTCAATACAACTGCAGCAGGCAATCCAATCATGATTTTAATTGGGAGGGAAAGGTCGCTTTTGAAGGAAACTTCCTCCGTACCTTTTTTTGAAATTATCTTGCGATTATATTCCATCTGCCGCCCTTCAGTTTTTCTAATTGAAAATGTTTTTCCATGAACAAAAAATAGCTCTGGGTCCCCTCACATTAGTAGGGCTGAACGCGAGTTCCATTGGAAATAGCCAGGCCGCTAACTAATTTTTGCTAGAGTATGCTAATCGAATCCAAATTGCGCGGATTTCCCTTCACCACAATCATTTTGGGCCTCAAGAATTAATTCTTTTCGAATTACCCCTCAAATTTCAGGCTGTTTCAGGGTTTTTTGCCCAATCCCCACTACGACATTCTATTTTTTACCAATCCAAATCAAGTACTTGTCCCTAAACCTATACGCCGATTTCATAAAAGCGAACGGAATTGTCGGTCAATTTAAAAAGCAAAAGGAAGGGATAAACCGGAATGCATGAAATCATCTGCCCGCACTGCAAGAAGGCATTTAAGATTGACGAAGCTGGTTATGCGGAAATTCTCAAACAGGTCCGCGACAAGGCATTTGAGCAGCAATTGCACGAGCGACTCGAATTGGCTGAGAAAGAGAAGCAGACTGCCGTTGAACTGGCAACAATCAAGCTTACCAGTAATTTGGAAAAGTCGACGGCAGATAAGGAAACTGAAATCCTGAACTTGAAGAATAAGCTAGAACAGGCTAAGCAAGAAAAAGAGGCAGCCTCCAAGCTTGCCGAGGCGAAGCTTGTAAATGAAGTTCAGAAATCTACGACAACGAAGGACGCAGAGATTCAGAAACTTAAGTCCCAACAGAACACGAATGCGCTCGAGCACAAGCTCGCGATTACGCAGGCGGTTAATACTGTTGAGAAAGAGCGGGACGAACTTAAGAGTGCCCTCGAAAGAGGTCGGGTGGAGAAAGAGCTCGCTGAGAAGGCTCTAAAGGACAAGTTCGAGACGCAGCTCAAGGATCGCGATGACGCTATCGAACGCCTCCGGGACATGAAGGCTAAGTTATCAACAAAGATGGTAGGTGAAACCCTTGAGCAGCACTGCGAAACTGAGTTCAGTCGCATTCGGGCTTCTGCGTTTCCAAGGGCATACTTCGAGAAAGACAACGACGCGCGATCTGGCAGCAAGGGAGACTACATCTTTCGTGACTCGGATGGAGATGACAATGAAGTTGTCTCTGTCATGTTTGAGATGAAAAATGAGAGTGACGAAACAGCTTCCAAGAAGAAGAACGAGGATTTTTTTAAAGAACTCGACAAAGATAGGAATGAAAAGAACTGTGAATACGCGGTATTGGTTTCACTTCTTGAACCTGACAGCGAACTTTACAACTCCGGCATCGTTGACGTGTCCCACCGCTATCGGAAGATGTATGTCGTCCGGCCACAATTCTTCATTCCAATCATTACATTACTTCGAAACGCAGCCCAAAACTCACTGAAGTACAAAAAAGAGCTGGAGCTAGTGAAAGCACAAAACATTGATATTACGAACTTCGAAACCGAGCTCGATTCGTTTAAGACTGGTTTCGCCAAGAACTATGAACTGGCGTCTATTAAATTTAAAACGGCTATTGCCGAGATCGACAAAACAATTGACCATCTTCAGAAAACCAAAGATGCGCTGCTCGGTTCCGAAAATAATCTCCGACTTGCCAACAACAAAGCCGAAGATTTAACTGTTAAGAAGTTGACCAAGGGTAACCCCACGATGGCGACAAAGCCGCCGCTAAGGCCATGCGAGCCCATTCCGTCGTCGTTGAACCCTCGCCCTACTGGCAGGAACAACACGGCGACACCTGGCGCCTACGCTTCTTCACCCAGCTAGCCAAAGACCGAGCCCGCGTCCGGGTTTCAGGCTGGGTCATGTACGACCCCGAACATCCCGATCAATTAGGAAAGACCCGTGCCACCCTCTGGGAAATCCACCCCGTCACCAAGGTCGAAGTCTGGTCCAACGGTGTTTGGCGGGAGCTATAACTCCTGGCCGCCCCTAATTTCAAAACCGAAGATAAGCCTTCCCTTGGGTGTTACCTTTTACCCATGAGACCACTAGTCCCAATCCTTTTTCTATTCCTCGGCGCAGCCCTCAGCTGCCCGAAATACAACCGGGACGCGCAATACGGACCCTTCATACATTGGGGAGACTGCCAGGACACGAGAGCCAAGGTTCTTATCCGCGACAGCAAAACCAAAGTCTCCTTCACCGGCACCAAAACCTGCGTCGTCGATTCCGGCCTCTGGATCGACCCCTATTCCGGCGAATCCCTCCGAAGTGCAGGCGACATCCAAATCGACCACATGGTTCCCTTAAACGAAGCCCACAAATCCGGCGCTTGGGCTTGGACTTTGGAGAGACGAAAAGCCTACACTAACTTCCTCGATTCCAGCTACCACCTGCTCGCTGTCAAGGGATCCCTCAATTCCAGCAAAGGAGACCGGGACCCCGCATCCTGGCTCCCACCAGACACCAGCTACCGGTATCAGTACGCCCTGAACTGGGTCAAGATAAAGTCGTTCTGGGGTCTTAAGGCCGACAGCGCTGAGCTTAGAGCCTTGCATGAACTTTTGCACGGATCGGATTCAATGCTCGTCTATCCAATCCTGGCCCCTGAAGATATTTGCACGGACACAGGTGTGGTCGCAGTATTGATTCCGCGACCTCCATCTTCAAGACTTCTGCTCGCCCCCGACTTTCATGACCGCTTCTTTAACGGCAAGTTCAATATATCCGGCAGAAAACTATGAATGCGCCTAATAATGAATTCTAAAAATGATATTCGATCCCCGTAGCAACGAGCTTTTTACCGATGCCATGGTACTCATCAAAAAGCTAGAATGCCCATTCAAAATTGCTTGGTCCCAATTGGAAGCTACGGAAAACGCAGGAGTTCGAAGTTGCAGTAAATGCGACCATGAAATCTTAGACACCAAATTTTTAAATGACAAGATGCTGTTAGCCGTTTTAAAGAAAAATCCAAATACATGTTTCAAAATTGACTTGATGCAAAAAAATATGGAGGTGTTGAATAATGAAAAAGAATGATAAAATCCCACCTGATGGAGTGCTTGTCATCAAAACGGCGCGTAGCCTTAGGAGTATTAACAAGGCTGCAAAAAATGGCCTTTGGCCATTGGTAAAGAAGCTGGAGCCTTCTAAAAATCTTATGAGGGAATACTTTGTAATGCAAGACCGGGACACGGGAGCTGTCCGGGTCCACTATCATGTTTTTGAATCGACATTTTTTGGAAACACTGAAAAGATTATTGACTTCTCAACCTTTTATCCCTATTCGTTTTCCTCACCATTTGGCGCTTACCTAATTCCCAAGGAATTGAAGAAAGGAACACGGGTATGGCTTGAAGATGTGATCGAAGACTTTGTAGCAGGATATGACGATGACAATAATCCATATCGAGTGGAAAGTGCCTTGGCAGAATGGGCAGGTGATGATTTCTCTATCCAATTTATTCCACCCCCAGAAAGACAAGATTGGATTGGTTAAGAAATAAGCCAAGTCATCAATCCAGAATTACAAAAATGGTTCCCGGCTTCGGGCCGTGGAATCGTTGCGAAGGGCCATAGCACCTTTCAGGATTTCTAGTTCCCTCAGGGGTTTCCGCTCCGAAAAACGGGCATTCCCTTTGTCGCGCCTCTCAGTTGGGCACGTCGCTCATCCTTCGCTCCTAAACAAAATCGGCTCCCTCCATGCGAGTCTTCGTCTCGCCCTCCTCCCAATTTTATTTACCCAACTTCGATCCGCGCCAATGTTCAGGTTTGCAAGGCCACACCCTCACACCGGGGAGTCCTGTTTTCCGTCGCCCACGCTGTGGCCCTGACGGAACTAACGAAGAAATCCTCTTGAAAGGAGCGATACCATGACCAATGCAACCATCCAATGCACAACCTCAATCGAAGCCGGGAACCAAGAAATTTCGGCCCCCCAGAATCTTCAAAGAAATCCTCGGGGTGGGAAACCGGAAGGGGAGAGGGCAGACGTTTATTCCATAGTAACGGATCGCATCATGGAGCTATTAGATCAAGGGGTTATCCCTTGGAAAAACCTTGGAGAGCTGGCAAATTCTATTGGCCTATGAATCTGGTTTCAGGCAAGGAGTACACGGGAATCAATGCTTTTATGTTGGCTATGACCTCCTTCGAGAGCCCGTATTTCTTGACCTATAAGCAAGCCCGAGACTTAGGCGGAAGTGTTCGAAAGGGTGCAAAAGGTTTTCCTATCATCTATTGCAACAAGCACACCAGCGACACCAAAAACGAGTCTACAGGAGAAACGGAATCCAAATCTTATTCCTTCCTAAAATATTTCACCGTTTTCAATATTGAGCAAACCGAAGGCATTGAGGCCCCAACCATCGAGACACCGGCCCCAGTCATCACCTTCAGCCCAATCGAAGAGTGCGAACGGATCGCGACAGGATACCGAGGAGCCCCAGAAGTTACCCACCATCAACAAAAAGCGTGTTACTATCCTACTCAAGACCTCATCAACATGCCTAAGAAAGATTCTTTCGACTCCGAAGCGGAATACTATGGAACCTTATTCCACGAGATGACCCACAGCACCGGCCACCAAACGCGCTTAGGGCGTGAGGGCATCACGGAAGGAAATCAATTTGGTGATAAATCCTACAGCAAGGAAGAGCTGATCGCGGAAATGGGAGCCGCATTCCTTTGCGCACATGCGAACATTGCCCCGGCCACTTTAACTAATAGCGCGGCATATATCAGCGAATGGCTTAAGCAGCTTCGCAATGATAAAAAGCTGGTTATCCAAGCCGCTTCAGCCGCCCAGAAGGCAGCCAACCTAATACTAGGATCCACAACCACAGAGGAATGATAAGGATGCAAAAAGGTTTCCAAGTCATGAGCGGGCCCAGTTGGGCCACGTATGGAGTTTATTACGCGGACTCCCCGGAGTCGGCTCTGGATCAATGGGCGGCCGCCCACGGGTGGGGCACCTGGAAGGAAGCCCAAGCCCGAGGGCGGGACCTGTTCAAAAATGGATATCATTTGGAAGAAGGATTTCGAGTTATTTTGGATTAACTTGCACGCTTAGGTTTAGAAAAACCTTAATTTACTGGTTTTTGTGTAGCAAATAGGCTACATTTAAGGGAGAAGATGGAAATCAAGCAGATCAGAGTTGAGGTCTATTCCACAGAAAAGGGCGTCATGCCTTTTACGGAATGGCTCCATCCACTTAAGGATCTCAAGGCCCAAGCAGCCGTATTTAAGCGCATTCGGCGGCTAGAGCTGGGGAATTTAGGCGACTTCAAGTATTTCGATAATATTTTAGAATTGAGGATTGATTATGGCCCAGGTTACCGGATCTACTGCGGGAAAAAAGAAAATACTTGGATCATCCTACTCCTTGGCGGTACCAAAAGGAGCCAGAACGAGGACATCCGAACGGCGCAAGAATATTGGAAAGACTGGCAAAGGCGCAGTTCCTCCAAGCGTTCCGTTTGAACCACTCTATCATGAACGGCTCCGGGATAGGAAGTTTGCCGCGGTCTATCTTACTGAATGTATTGCGGATGAAGACCCCAAAATATTCCTCCTTGGTTTACGTGATGTAATTGCCGCTCATGGTGGCATGGCTCAAATTGCCGAAGCTGCCGGCGTTAACCGGGAAAGCCTTTACAAGGCGGTTTCCGAAAAAGGGAACCCAAGTATTGGATACTTAAAACGGATTCTTGAAGTATTAAATATTCGGCTCAAGCTTATTTAACCGCCGAGTCGTAAATCATCCCCGTTCAGGGCTCCGCTACCGCTCCGCCTTGATGGAGCCGCCCTCACCGCTAGGGTTCGGGCGGCCTAGGCCACTACCGTGGCCTTTAACAAACTCCCGAATTCGGAATCGTGCAAACCCCTAAGCTTTAAGTGTCGAAAGCGGAACTCAACAATGCTTCCAGTACCAAACAATTCCCGACCCGCAAATTTCACTGATACTTCGAAAAATTCCGAAACCGAATTCGAAAGCGGCGAGAACCCAAGTCCATTAATCGTTGAAGCGGATGCGTTCGGCATCCGTTTGCCAAGTTGTCCTCCTTTTTTTTTACGGAGTCGGCACCCAGCGCCTAAACGGGGTCTTCGATTCCGGTCACGTCGGTCGTTGGAAATAATCGGTTCCCCCAAAGCGCTGGTGCCCATCGCCCCGGTCCCCCCAATTTTTTCCGCCTCCGCGACGCCCAGATAGGGGGCTTCGCTTCGCTCCACACTGCCCGGAATCCCCCGTTTCCTCCTAGTGCTTTGCACATAAAGGAGGCCAACATGGCAAATCAAAACGGAACTGAATCACAAACCCTCAACGACAAAATCATGGATCTGGAAACGTCAATCGCCTTCATCGAATGCGAACTCGAAATCGTCCGAACCGAGTATCAATTTCACCTAATCGGGTCAGCCGAACAGCTCGCAATCCTCAAAGCCCTTGGGCTTGATTCTTATCCGGCTCGCCTCATCAATTTCAAGCAGCAGGTCATCGACCTGGCGGAGGCTTAAGGCCTTCTTTTTTTCCTTCGGAAAAATCAGAGAATACTTGTGACCCAATCAAAGCCGAAATCCAAATAACCCCGCCCACCAGCGGACGCATCCCGTCCGCCCTCAAGAGACTCCCCCGTAATCTCCTTCGGAGACAAAATCAATTCCTGGGATTCGGATGGGGGTGATTTCCGCTGGACTAAACTCCTTCCATGATTCAATCGTTAGTACCGATAGGGGTTCCGCTCAGGAAAACGGGCATTCCCTTTGTCACGAATTAAAATTGGGCCGGTCCTCATCCTTCGGCACGCTCCGCTCCTAAATAAAATCGGCTCCCTCCAGGCGAGTCTTCGTCTCGCCCGGTCACCTCCCAATTTTATTTACCCAATTTGAATTCCTGCCAATGTTCGCGCTTGCAAAGCCAAGCGCTCACACCGGGGAGTCCCGTTTTCCATCGCCCACTCTGTGGCCCTACCGGAACTAACTAAGAAATCCTCTTGAAAGGAGATAAGCAATGTCCATCGAAAATCAAATTCCCCATTCCTCAAAATCCAAAGAATCAATATCAATTTCGGCCGCCCAGAATCTTCAAAGAAATCCTCGCAGAAAGAGAATCCCTTTAACGACCGAGCCCCAAAAAATCAATATCCGTGGCATTACTTACACCAACCTAGATGAAGGTGTCTACGTCCGAGCGGACATGGTCAGAGAGACAGGGGGCAAGGTTAGGACCCCTAAAGACATCCTGCCCCTTCTTGCCCTGGAACGGGTTGCCGAGCAGGAAATCCTAGTGGTATTCACCTTGGACGGAAACAACCAGGTCATTAAGAAGCACCAAGTCACAAAAGGCCTCGTCAATCAGTCGCAATTCCATCCCCGGGAAATCTACCGTGTAGCCATTCAGGACAACGCCGTCTCAATTATGGTTGCGCATAATCATCCTTCCGGAAATTTGGATCCCTCAGAAGCGGATCTAGTAGCCACCAGACGCCTTGTTGAAGTGGCCAAGACCATCGGGATCCCAGTACTGGATCACATCATCGTCGCCGCCAGCGGGTTCCTGTCCCTCAGGGAGCGATTCCCCGCCTACTTTACTTAATTAGCATTTCCGAATTTAACTTTTCGTCGCCTGGGTCCTAACCAGGCCGGGGGACCGCGCCCCACTAGGCGTCGCGGTCCCAGCCTTCACTACCGTTTCGGCAACTTGTTTCCCCCGCCCGCCGCGTCGACCGTATGCCGGTCGCCGCCACCCATCTGCCCCCCAGGGGCTCCCAAGAAATGAATCCAGCCTAACCCTGCTGGGAGCATTATAGCGTTGCCGAAATCCTCGAAGGGACCATTTTGGACCCGTTCCCGAATCCTAATCCAAGGGGCTTATTCCCATACAGCCGATTCGGTATGACACGCGCGGGGTCGGCCCCAGGCCTAACGTCGAATCGACCCTGCGGGCAAAGTCGGCTGAAACTAAATCGGCTCCCTCGTGGCGAGTATAATACTCGCCCGCCATCTCCCAATTTTGCTCCATCCCCTCCGGCCACGGCCAGGGTTTCCCTCCTCGATTCGCCTTATACCCTCGCAGGAAGCGGTCATACCGGCTCGTCTGAAAGGCAATGGGTTAAACCCCAGATAAGGAAAAACTATGGAAACGAAATCACAAAATGCAAACGCCCCTTCTTCGGACGTCGTCACCGCCAAAACCAAACCAATGGTCTCCCGGTCTGAACTGAAGACAATGGAATGGCAAAAGATTCGCAGAATTAAATCCACAGTCCATGAATTGGCGTATCTCATCCCCGAGGATTCAGCCAGTAGGGCGGCCGTATTGTCTGAAACGTTGAGCTGGGCGGAAATCTTGGCGGTAGTGGACCAAGAGCTCAATCACGAAGAAGAAATGGGGGAGATCGAAAGCCTTTACTGGGAGCACCTCAATGACCTAAGAGGCCAAATCCTGGCACTCATTGAAGTTCTAAAAGTTCCCGGCTTACCAACACCGGCATGGATGGCAATCGAGGCTCTTCCTAGTCTAAATCACATTTCGAATTAGCTTTTTACCTGAAGTGGGAGCGGGTTTTATCTCCCACAATTTCATCCTTACAAAGGAAATCAAAATGGCAACGAAGAACAAGGTATCACTCATCGGACGAGTAGGAGTAACTCCGGAACTCAAAACACTGGGGGAGGGGAAGATGGTCTGCAGCTTTACTCTTGCAACGAATGAGCGATACAAGAATGCAACGACAGGGGAGTGGGAAGACGCCGGACCCGATTGGCACCGGATCGCGGTTT
This sequence comes from Fibrobacteria bacterium, assembly GCA_043721115.1. Classification (GTDB taxonomy): domain Bacteria; phylum Fibrobacterota; class Fibrobacteria; order UBA11236; family UBA11236; genus Chersky-265. The sequence goes on from JAYSRH010000001.1 coordinate 12,822, forward strand.
GGGGTAGGAGAGGGGAGACCGTATCAAAAACCATGGCCAAAGGCGACCTGGTCGGAGTCGAAGGGCGGTTGTCCGTCCGAACCTACGAGAAAGACGGGATCAAGATGACTTCGGTTCAGATTATCGCCGACGAAATCATGTATCTGAAAAAGTACGAGCCCAAAGACTACGCCGCGATGCTGGCGAGTGCAGAACAGGGAAAGGAAGACGACTTGCCGTTCTAGGATAATGATTCGAAATGTGAAGGGTGGGGGAGGTGCCACCTTCACTTTCAGTGTCTCATTTTGGATCACAGTAATAGCGCTGATCAACCTGTAAACATTGAGTTAAAAGGATGTACATGGAAGCCAATCAGGTGTTATCTTTAGTTCTAGAATTAGGAGGATGTGGTCATGGAAAGTATTAGAATCCTAGGAATTAGTTTTAATATTCTTGGTCTCCTCATAATTGGATTTTGCGACATGAAACGCACAAACATATACCCTATGGTCACGGCATTCTTGTTTTGTATTTGCAATGTTTGGCTCTTCGCTGGTCCAGTCATTTCTCGATTATTCACTAGGTGAATTGCGAGGATATTGGCCGACCTAAATCTATTTGGTATCCGGAAGTAATAACCTCGTTATTCTTTTAGAACATTTAAAATAGGCGGCGGCCTCACATTCGTTATAATTGTATATTATAACGAATAGGCTGCGCCGACCTTAATGACGCTGCCGCGGCAAATTAAAAGTACGGCTGATTCGTAAGAGATCTAAATCGGGCGATGGCCTGTAACGGTTGATGGGGTTCGTTAGTAACACGCCATTCCTGTAAGAGGGATTGTTTTGTTGGATCCCATTGAAGCATTCCTGATTGAAGCCAAGTGTTTATTATCTCGAGAGCACATAAATTCCCTTTATACACGGATGGAAATTCCTGTTTACAAAAGGAGATGGCCGGCCCATCTTCGGTGCATGTATGAAGGTCATTTGCTAAAGCGCAAGCCAGCATTTTTTGATCTACTGGGCTTAGATTGTAGACCTTTCCAGTTCTGGTATCCACAGTAGGCGCTTCGATTAGGGCTCGAATGACCTTTTGGTAACTGACTACTTTCCCACTTTCCAATTTATCTCTCGCCATAGGCTTAAGGCTAGATTTAAACTCGGTTCTCCACGGATATTTATCTTTGAACTTTTGGGTTGAAATAATTTCCTTAATCATTTCGTTCATAGTAAAACAATTGTACTTGGGATCATTGAACATGTCTGGACAAACTCGGATAAGCATAAAAATGCTACACGTGTCCACGATGAAAAACATGGACTAGGCTGACGCGCCAGCTCTAGTAACTAATTCTTCGCGTAATTCTTTTGCGTCCATCTCACCTTCAATTCCAAGCAGCTCCCCTAGTTTCCTAGTCGAAGTAGATTCCAAATTGTTTTGGATCATTTTCAAGAATGAAGGGGAGATATTTTGGAGAAGATCCAGGTATTCTCTAGGTTTCTTGTTTTGAAAAAGCACTCCATTTAGACTTGGAGTCTTTTTCCTTAAAGTGCTATTGGATTTGACCGCATCTAGCTTGGACAGCTTGATTGGTGCACCCATTCGAGCTAAATTCGTATAAATTCCATAGACCGAATGATGGTTTTCGGCGCAGAGCTTTTTGAGTTTTATCACTTGAGTACCAATGTTGCAGCCCTCAATTGAGCGCGATACGAGATCTAAATAGGCGGGGTGAAACTGAATTTGATTTGCAACAGCATCAGCAAACTCTTCTACCCTGAAGTCAAAGTCTCCGCTCTTTTGCTCAACTTCGGTTAGATCTAAAATTGCATGGGCGGCTTCATGAAGGATGGCGAAAACGAGGTCCAGCACATTGCTCGACGAGTTGATAAATACAACGTTATATCCAACTATCTTCGAGAAGAAGGCATAACTTTTAATTGACTCAGGAAACCGGCGAACGATTGGAATAATATTTAAACGTTGAAGCAACTTAAATGCCTCTACGATTTTCAACGGCTTCGCGGAATCTATCTTACAGTATTCTCTGACCATAAGTGCCGTTTTTTCTGCGGTAGATTCATCGAGAATCCGAGCAGATATTCTAAGCGTAATAGGAGGAGATGGATATTGCCTAAAAAGTAAAGAGTATTTGCTCACTAGGGCTTGGGCTGCTTTTTGGCTGGCGTCCGTTGTTTTCGCAGCGCCACGTTTTCTATGGAGTGGGAGGTCTGTATGGGGAACTTCGGTTTTGAAAAAAAAGCTTGGATCGCTATTTAGCGATTCGCAAAGAGCCATTAAGTGCTCGCCCTTTGGTGCTTGGCCAGCTATCCAGGAGCTAATGGATTGCCTAGAAATGCCTATTTTCAAGGCCAATTCGCTTATTGTCGGGCCGTTTTCTTCAAGAAATGCTTTAAGTTTATGTCCCTGCCATTCCATTTTCGGCCATGCTCCTTGTTAAACAATATAGCTCCTTTTCATCTTAAGGTAAAGTAAACTTTACGTGGCTTTCTAGATTTTGCCCCAAAAAACTTTAGTGTAAAGTAATCTTTCGTTATCGTTATAATGTTATCTTATAACGAATGCCTAAACCAACTCTCCCCCTACCCTTCCTAACCGCCAAAGCCTATTTCCTCGCTGAAAAGGAAAAGGAGATGCTCATCCGCAAAGGATCCGTCTCCCCCATCACCCTAAGCCAATACGGCTATCACCTGGACCACCTGCTCGACTTCCTTGTTGACGAACGCCTAGCCGGCGAAAAGAAGCCCAAGGAAAACCCCAACCCGGATCCGACCACCCAATCCCGGCGCGAACGCCTCCGCACCTCCTTGCCCTTGGAAGAGGTTAAAACCGAAGACGTTGAACGATATCTAATCTGGCACACCAAAAAAGGTGGAAGCCAGTCCACGCTATCCACGGAGCTCTATACCTACCGGAGCTTCTGGAAGCTCCTCAAAACCAAGGGCAAGGTTTCCGAAGATGCGGCCGCCCCCATCAAGCGCAAGACACAGAAGTACCAGGAAGCCCCCCACCTCAAGGAAAAACACATCGCGAAGTTCATGGACTTCCTAACCGGGATGGACGAATCCGATCCTCTCTCCTTCCGGAACAAGGTCCTGTTCTCGGTCATCTGCAAATTCGGCTGCCGGATCACGGAGGCCCTGACCTTGACCCGCAAGAGCCTGTCCCTGAAACCGGAGGAAGTGGTCTGCACAATTCAAGGCAAAGGCAATAAGAAGCGAGTTCTGCCGCTCCCCCTCTACGACGAAGGCACGGACGCCAAGGGCAAGTACCTACCCCAACCCATTCCCGGCCACATCGAGTTCGCCGAGCTCCTCCAACGCTTCATCCAGTCCCCGACCGGCCTCCCCTGGTTCTTGTCCCAAAGATCCCGGGTACCTTCCCCAAAACCTAAGGCAGCATCCAAGTCGGCCACCGCGACTACAGCAAGCCCATTCCTGTTCCAAAGCTCCCGCTTCCAGCGCCTAAGCGACGATATGGCTAGAGTTGAGTTTCAGCGAATCATGGCCGAAGTGGGCCTGGAAGGATACGGATACTCCCCCCACTCCCTCCGGCATACGGCCGCCACCAACTGGCTGAACAGCCAGGTGGACCTAAAAACCGTCTCCGAGCTCCTCGGCCATGCCAATGTATTGACTACGGGCATCATCTACTCCCACACCGAAGCCAAAAAACTTCGTCGGGGCTTAGCAAAATCGC
>JAYSRH010000002.1:0-5727 GCA_043721115.1 Fibrobacteria bacterium
TGAAACTTGGGGCGCTCCAGAGCCTGAGAAAACACCAGAGGCCGTTAATACACCCGAACCGGCTGCAGTTCAGAATTCCAGACCCGTCCCGTCTGGAACACCAGCCACTAAATCGCCCACCGACACAGGCAAAGTCAATCTTGACGAGTGGTAGGCTATTTGGTATAAGACTTTCCCCATGAAAGTCCGTTTGCTCAATTTGGGCTGTTCTAAAAATCAAGTCGACAGCGAGAACATCCTCGGTGAATTCGGACGAGCCGGATTCACGATGGCCAAGGAGGGGGAATCCCCGCAAGTCACGGTAATCAATACCTGTGGTTTCATCGAAGCGGCCAAAGAGGAATCCATTCAGGAAATCCTGACTGCGGTAGGCAACAAAACCAAAGACGAAAAACTGATAGTGGTGGGCTGCCTCTCGCAGCGTTATGGCACGGAACTTCGCCGCGATATCCCTGAAGTCGATTTGTACCTGGGTACCTATAAGCCTGGGGAACTGTTGGAGCGTCTGGGTCTCAACTCCAGCCTGCCTTCCGATTGCAAAGTGGGCGCTGGCCCGCGTTCCTTGATGGGTGAAGAATCGCATCACGCTTTTTTAAAAATCGCCGAGGGCTGCAATCGCATCTGCGGATTTTGTGCCATTCCTGGAATGCGCGGTAAGCAAGTCAGTCGCAGCATCGCCGACATCGTTAGCGAAGCCCAACAGCTCCAGGCATGGGGAATCCAAGAGGTCTCCCTCATCGCCCAGGACTTGACATTTTTCGGCCGTGAAAAAAACGGCAAGGAATCGTTGGAGCAGCTGCTCCAAGCGCTCCTTCGCCATACCGACATTCCCTGGTTCCGTATGATGTATGCCTATCCGGCTTTTATCACCGATGGCCTGGTCGATATTCTGGCTACGGAAAAAAGGATTTGCAAATATCTGGACATCCCTGTGCAGCATTCGAGCGCCAACATGTTGTCTTCCATGCGCCGCAACTATACCTCCGCGGAACTGCGCGCCGTGATGGCTAAATTGCGCAAGGCCGTGCCTGGAATTGCCCTTCGCACCACGGCTTTGCTGGGTTATCCTGGAGAAACCGAGGCTGATGTAGAAGATTTACTCGCCTTTCTGGAAGAAGTCCGTTTCCGCCATGTCGGCTGCTTTGCCTATTCCGATGAAGACGGCACCTTGGCTTTTGATCTAAAGCCCAAAGTGCCCCATAAAATTGCCGAGCAACGGGTGGAACGGGTGATGACTTTGCAAAGGCAGATTTCTCTTGAAGAGAATGAAAGCAAAATTGGTGAAACGCTGGAAGTCATCATAGATGCTGTTGCGGAAGGCGAAAACCACCATTATACCGGGCGTACGCAGGGCGACGCACCAGAAGTCGACAACCGAGTGTTGATTTTTGGATCGACAGGGGCGGACAGTTTGAGCGAAGCCATGGACGCAACGCCGGGAACATTCCGCAAAGTGCTAGTGACCGATGCCAGCGAATACGATTTAGAAGCCAAGCTCTTGCCCTAATCGGCAACGCATCGTCCAATCCTTACAACGCTTTAATTTTTCACTCCATCACTTGCCAGTTCCACTGTCACATCTTTGGGTGGCAGGCACATGGAATCATTGCAGGCCTGGTAATGCAGGGTTGCGCGCGTGACGACCCGATTGGGAACGGTGGTGCCTGGCACCGGGGTAAGGTCAGGCTGCGTATTCGATCGGCGTTGAACCGGTATTTGCACAGTGAAGACGCCTGAATACAAGGGCAGCTTTTCCCCCATAGCTAGTGAAAAAACCATCTCCGGTTGTGGAAAGCGAGGTTTTCCAAACAGCATCCCCGGGGCGCTGGCCTCGATTCCAGTAGGCACCAGGAAAGAATCGGGCGGTGTTTCTGAATTAACATGCCAACCAATTGGCAATGCAACCCGCACCTCCAAGAATAGGGAATCGTCATTTCTTTTAGACGCGGCTATTTTCTGGCTGTGCCTCAGTGCAGGTTTAACCACATATTGCAAGGATAGTTTGGGGATGGGTTTGGCGGATTGCGCCTGGCAAGGCATTGGTAAAAATGCGAATAGAAAAAATGCCGAAAAGATCAATCGAATTCTTTGCATCTTGGTAGTCAAAAGCTATATCCTTTTTTGACATGGCCCAACGCCTATGGTATCTTGATTAAAGGCTGGAAATCCAGATAAATTGAGGTTTATGATGTCTATTTTGATGCGCTCTGTTTCCGGTATCCGGGGAATCGTGGGGCCGGCTTTTTCTCCTTCCTTAATCGTCAATTATGTCAATGCCTTTGTGCAGCTCACTGGTGCCAAGAAAGTGATAATCGGCAGGGATACGCGGCCCACCGGAACCATGATTGAAAGTCTAGTAGCCTCAGCCTGTGCGGCATCCGGAGCGGAAGCGGTGGTATTGGGTATTGCCAGCACGCCAACGGTAGAAATGGAAGTTATCTCCGCCGGAGCCGGGGGTGGGATTATCATCACCGCATCGCATAATCCCATTGAATGGAATGCCCTGAAATTTTTGACCCATGAAGGCATTTTTTTGGACGAAGGCCAGGTCAAAGCGCTCTTTGAATTGGTGGACAACCAGCGTTTTTTATGGCTGGATCATTCTCAGGTAATGCCTGTTTCTTATCGGCAAGGTGCAGACAAACGGCATATCGATGGCGTGCTGGCCCTGCCTTTTATCGATGTGAATCGAATCCGTTCCCAAAAATTCCGCATTGGTTACGATGCCGTCAACGGCGCAGGAAGCTTGATAGTGCCTGAGCTGCTCAAAGCTCTGGGTTGTGACATCGAAGCGATTCATATCGAACCCAACGGCATATTTCCGCATGGCGCCGAGCCCACGCCAGAAAACCTGGCGCACTTGGAGGAGCTGGTCTCACGTAAAAAGTGCCATGCCGGTTTCGCCACTGATCCCGATGCCGATCGCTGCGCCATCGTCAGCGATCAAGGCAAAGCCCTGGGCGAAGAATACACATTGGCTTTAGCCACAATGCTGGTGCTCGAACACAAAAAAGGACCGGTAGCCGTGAACCTTTCCACCAGCCGCATGGTCGATGACATCGCGGCGCGTTATGGAGTTCCAGTGCTGCGCACCAAGGTCGGAGAAATCAACGTGACGGTGGGCATGCGTGCCAATGGGAGCGTCATCGGCGGGGAGGGCAATGGAGGTGTCATACTCCCGGACTTGCATTATGGGCGCGATGGAATTTTGGCTATCGCCATGACCTTGCAGCTCATGGCCGAAAAAGGCAAGCCCCTATCCGACATTGCCGCAGAAATCCCAAGTTATTGGATTGAGAAGCAGAAATACTCTGTAGCGGGTAAAAAGATGGAGGTCATTATCGGCAGATTGTTAGCCAAATTCCCGGATGCGAAATGCGATCAGCAGGATGGCATCCGCTTCGAATGGGATAAAAGCTGGGTGCACCTTCGTGCGTCCAATACCGAGCCGGTAGTCCGCGTCATAGCTGAAGCGCCTACGCGCGTTGAGGCCGAAAAACTGTGCAAGGATATCGAAGAAGAATTGGGTTAGCCCGGCCAGTCGCATCCGGCCATACAGGGAGTCATAAAATATGTGTGGAATTGTTGCCTATACCGGAGTTCGTTCGGCCCAACAGGTTTTAGTCAACGGACTCAAACGTTTGGAATACCGGGGGTATGACAGCTCCGGAATTTGCATCCAGGATGACACGCATCTCCATCTGGTCAGAGCCAAAGGAAAATTGGCGGAACTGGAAATCGCCCTGAGGGCCACCCCCATTCCGGGTTCGGTCGGTATTGGCCACACGCGTTGGGCCACCCATGGCGCACCTTCGGTTGCCAATGCCCATCCCCATACCAGCGTAGATGGAAATATCGCTGTTGTGCACAATGGCATCATCGAGAACTACTCCATTCTGAAAACCTTGCTGCAAAAAGAGGGCGTAGTCTTCAAGTCCGAAACCGACACTGAAGTAATCGTTCACTTAATCAATAAATTTTACAAAGCCCATCTGGCTTCTGGCGGACCCCCCGACTTAGCCTTGGCCGTTTCCGAAGCGCTTACCCATCTGGAAGGCGCATTTGGCATTGTCGTGGTCAGCGCCCATGAACCAGGACTTCTGGTAGGTGCCCGGCGCGGCAGCCCATTGGTGCTGGGTTTGGGAGAGAACGAGTTTTTCCTAGCCTCTGATGTTGCGCCCATCGTGGACTATACCCAAAAAGTCATTTACCTCGACGACAATGACATGGTGGTCCTGAACGGCAGCTACAAAATTACCAACCAGGCCAAAGCGGAAGTCCGCCGGGAAATCCAAAATGTCGAGTTCAGCGCCGAAGAAGTCGCACGCGGCAATTTCGAACATTTCATGCTCAAAGAAATTTTCGAGCAGCCAAACACTGTGCTCAATTCCTTACGCGGCCGAATTCTACAGGAAAGCGGTACGGCAAAATTAAGCGGCCTCAATTTGGTCACTCAGGAACTGCGCAGCATTCAACGCATCATCATAGCCGCTTGCGGCACCTCCTTTTATGCCGGTAAGGTAGGCGAATACCTAATCGAGGAGCTCTCCGGCATACCCGTGGAGGTGGAATATGCATCCGAGTTTCGCTACCGGAATCCGATCATAACGGACCGGACGCTGGTATTCGTCATTTCCCAATCCGGTGAAACCGCCGATACGTTGGCGGCATTGAGGGAAGCCAAACAAAAAGGCGCCACCGTGCTCGGCATCTGCAATGTGGTCGGCAGCAGTATCGCCCGGGAAACGGACGGCGGAGTGTATCTCCATGCCGGGCCGGAAATCGGCGTGGCCTCTACCAAGGCATTCACCTCCCAAGTTACCGTGCTCACCTTGATTGGATTGCTGCTGGGCCGCATGCGACGCACGTCCCCGGACGAGGGGATGCGGATTTGCAAAGCCCTGACTAAAATTCCCGATCAGATCAAGGAAATCCTGCTACTGAATGATCAGATCAAAACCATCGCCCAGGAATTCAAGGACTCCAAAAATTTCCTCTATTTGGGTCGCGGATACAACTATCCCGTGGCCATGGAAGGCGCACTTAAACTCAAGGAAATCTCCTACATACATGCCGAAGGCTATCCAGCAGCCGAGATGAAACACGGGCCCATCGCCCTTATCGATGCAAACATGCCCACGGTCATTATCGCACCCACCGATGCCCTGTTCGACAAAGTGCTTTCGAATATGCAGGAAGTAAAAGCCCGAGGCGGCCGCATCATCGCCATCACGGATGCCGGACATCAATTGAACGGGCTGGCGGATTACATCATCAATATTCCAAAGACCCTGCATATGTTGACGCCCTTGTTGGCTGTAGTCCCTTTGCAGTTACTGGCCTACCATATTGCAGTTATGAACGGCTGCGATGTGGATACGCCTCGCAATTTGGCTAAAAGCGTGACAGTGGAGTAAAGCACCCGGCGCAAGGGCTCCAAAGCATCCAGCCACAAAGGTACGCGAGGCCGGAAAAAATTAGGAACACACCCGTTACGACATAGGCAAGCGTGATCATGCGGCCTACATCCTGGACGCTTCCACCTTTCCGGTCCCGGGAATCGCCAATCCAAATAGCGTTCACGAGTGCCCCATTTTTATAGATAGGACCGGCTAAACGGATTTCCAAAGCCCCGGATGCGGCTGTTTCGCTCCAACCTTTATTCGGGCCGGGTAAAAGGGCGTGCTGCTGCCACCCAATCCGAAAGGCTTTCCGTCCCGAATAACC
>JAYSRH010000003.1:0-5710 GCA_043721115.1 Fibrobacteria bacterium
TTTCCATTTTTATCACCTTTTGTTCAGCCTTGTTGTGCATGAGCTGCCAGCTTGTCGACCCCCTCCCTCCGGACAATGTCCTTCGCCTTTCTCTAAACGACAGCTTGAAACAATATGAAAACGTGATCATCAGCATCGTGGATATCAAGGATACGAGCAAGGTTTTAGAAACTGTATGGTCCGCGCCATTAATCAACCCAGCCAGCCTCCCGGACTATACCCTTACGAAGGCAACCGGCAAGGACTTTGTAGTTCGAGTGGCGGGCTACAAAGCCGGTAACCAACTTTTTATGGAAACTCTCATCTTTTACCAAGGCGCAAAGAAAACTGTTGTCCATAATGCGGTGCCACCATATAAACCACGGAACCAACTGCTATCGCTTATAGCCTCGAAGGGAACGCTCTCTCCGGCGTTCAACCGAGACACGCTTCTGTACACACTGTCCACCCCAGTTGGCACTGCATCGTTAACTCTGACTCCGACTCCGGTTTTTCCTGGTGCGCGGAAAATAATTTTCCTTGCACCCGATACCGTAACTGATTATTCATTGCAACCCATACCTGTTGGGCTGACAATGGACACCGTACTCTTGCGGATAACGGACAGCAGCCAGGGGGTTGCCTATTCTCTTACCTACCGAGTGGCCTTAAATCCCACCTTACCGCCTACTGGAAAATTAAGAAGCCTAATTTGCAGCAGCGGGATTCTGCAACCACCGTTCAGCCCAGATATAGATCGTTACTCGCTGGAACTTGCTGCAAACGTGTCTAGCGTCACGTTTACCTTAAACTCCCAGGATCCTTCCATCATGCACATGAATGACAAGTTTGGACCGCTCTATGAAGGAGTCCCGTCTAGTCCCACATTAGTCTCGTCCGGGATTTCTCAAGAAGCCTTTTTTGTCGTCACTGTGCCGGGTGGTAAAGCCCAGACCTACCAGATTTTCATCAACCGTTTATAGCTTCGAATACCGCCACGCATTCCACATGCCGGGTATGCGGAAACATATCTACCGGGGTAATCGAAACCAGCCGGAACGCATCAGCCAAGGCACGGGCGTCCCGAGCCAAAGTCGGGGGAAAACAGGACACATAAATGAGGCGTTTTAAACCCATTGCCATCAAGGCTTCGCGGACTTTGGCTTCCATGCCCTTGCGGGGCGGATCGGCAATGGCAATTTCAAAATGGCGCGGGTCCGCGTGGCTGCCTCCTCGCTCATGGCCCTCACGAATATCCGTCAAGGCCAAGGCCACATCCGCAGCAGCGAACTCCACATTGGTTACTCCATTCGCACTTGCGGCCAGACGCGCCGCTTCTACCGAAGCCGTATTTTCTTCTATGCCGAGTACCTGGCTTGCCCGTCGGGAAGCCCATAGGGCGATGGATCCTAATCCCGAATACAAATCGAGCACGGTGGCCCCGGAAGGAATATTGTTCACAGCGAGATCATAGAGATGCGGTGTCTGAAAAGGATTGACTTGGAAAAAAGTGGAAATCCCAACCGTAAATGTGAAAGGTCCCAGAATTTCCTCTAGATGGGCGCGCCCCCAAAGCACTTTCTCCTCTCCACGCAAGACCACATTGGTGCGTTCCGTATTGATACATTGGACGATGCCGACCAAGTTATTTTTCCCATGGGTGGGAAATGCCGCAGTGTTTTCGGTTGGTGGAACAAGGGCGGCGAGCCCATTCTGCAGACTTTTCACTAAATCGGGCAGATGGATCTGGTACTCGGTTCCCGGACCGTTGGTCACAAGACCAAGGATGATTTCACCGGTGCCGGAGCCTTTTCGGAGCAACAGGTGACGCAGCCATCCTATACCCGTATCCTCCCGATATACCGGAATGCTATGCGCATTAGCCCATGCGCGCACCGTCCAGGCCGCTTGGGAAAGTCCAGCATCCTGGACCAGACACTCCTCCTGATCGACAACCAAGTGAGAACCAGCCGCATAACAGCCCATGGTGGCCAGAATGGAGGGCGCATTGGCAGCCATTCCCCTTCTCTTCATGTCTTTCCATTCCATTCCCCGGCTTTCCAGACCAAAAGGCAATTGCACTTTATGTCGATAGGAATAAATGTGTGGACTGGGCAGAATTTCAGCGATGGAAAGATTGGGCCAATCGGAAAAATGCCTACGCAATTCCTCCGTCTTGGCTAGGAGTTGTTCAGGATAATCCAGATCCAAAATCTGACACCCGCCACAAGCCGGGAAATGTTTACATACAGCTGCCATGTGCTCTTTCGTTAGGAACGGCATGAAAATGCAAAACCTAGACTAAAGGGGCAAGGATCATAAAGGGGTAAAGATCAGGATATGCGCGCGGCGGAATCGAGAAGGGAACGGACGCGTGCCGCCAGTTTTGGCGGAGTGAAAGGCTTTTCCAGAAAGGCGTTGGCGGGGAGGGCGATTCCGTGTTCGGCTAAATACTCGTGAGAATGGCCGGAAATAAAGAGAATCCGCTGGTCGGGTTTTAAGCCTTGAGTTTTTTCCCATAGCACATGGCCACCTTCACCGCGCAGCATGACATCCGTTATAATCAAGTCAATGGCTTCCGGCATCTCTTCCAGAATGGCAAAGGCTTCACTGACGGAGGCGGTTTCCTGCACAGTATACCCGAATCGTTCCAACACGGTTCGCAACATATCCCGAAGACTGGAATCATCTTCCACAAGCAGAATGGTTTCCCGATTTCCTTCTGTATTCCAGCCCTTTTGGGCATCCACCACTTGCGGTGGTTTTTCCGGCCCCTCGACGCCCACGCAAAATGCAATAGCAATTCGACTGCCTTCGCCCAATGTACTTGTTACGGAGAGGCCGCCGCCCAGCTGGTTGACCATACCATAAACGGTAGCCAGTCCAAGTCCGGTGCCGTATCCGCCCTGCTTAGTAGAGAAAAACGGCTCGAATAGATTTTCCAATGTTGCCCGAGTCATGCCTAGGCCTGTGTCTTCAACTGTTAAGGTCACACAGTTTCCGGCAACCGGTTTGAGATGCGAATACCTGCCTGCACTAGGCGAGGTTGGGTCTGTGGTCAGCGTGAGGAATCCACCATGAGGCATGGCTTCCTTTGCATTGAGGCATAGATTCACCACCAGCTGCTCCAACTGATTGGGTTCAATTGGCACCCACACATTCGGCGCGCGTAACGCCCATCTCAATTCTATATCTTGTCCCAAAAGATTTTCCAAAAGCGGGGCCATGGCCACTAGCGCGGCATCGAGGCATAAAGCTTTTTTTCCAGCCGGTTTGGCATGACTGAAAGAGAGCAGGCGTCGCGTCATATCCGCCGCGGTTTGACCTGCGCGGCGAATGGCATTGAGACCATGGTTGACCGGACCAGTTTCCGGAGTCAAGGTTAAGAGATGTTCGCTATAGCCATTGATGGAGGTCAAAAGATTGTTGAAATCATGGGCGACACCGCCTGCCAGCCTAGCCAACGCTTCCATTTTTCGAGTTTGATGCCATTGCTGCGCATCCTGGCGTTCTAGATCGCCAGTAGTCTCGTCCATCGCCGCCATGTACAAGGCTACGGCGGGTGCATTGTTCAACAGCGCGCCCTTTACAAAAACCCGGCATTTGCGAATCGCTCCATCGGGCCTGGAAATTTCAGCATCAAATCGCGCCTCAGGGATTTCCCTGGATCCATCCGCATCCAGTGCCTTTTCTAGCAAGACACGGGCATCGGTAGGAAAAAGATCGAGTACGGAAAGTCGCGTTAACTCATCCTCGGACCGACCCAGAGTCGTCAATAAATCAGGATTGGCCATCACCACTCGGCGACCTACAGCCAATAGAATGCCGATAGGTGCGGAATCAAAAAGGGCCCGGTAGCGACGGGTTTCGGCCCGATTTCTAAGCACAGATTGTCGCAAGGCCACGGCTAAAACTTTTTCATCCAGCTCGTCTCTTTGTAAACAGGCCTGGGCCCCTTCGTTTATCATGGCTTCCGCAATATGGCCACTCGCGCTTTTTCCTAGGGTAACAATGGGGATACCTGGGAAGAGGGCACGGGCCAAACGGAATGCATCCAGGCCTTGGTCCTCGGGAGATATTGCGGCAGCGGAAGTCGTCAAATCGATAAGAATGAGATCACAGTTGTGTCCGGCGGAACGACTATCCGCCAACAGTCGAACGGCGGCCGTCAAACGGTCAGTGCGCAAGAATTTAAAATTGGGTTCCGCTGCTAACATGGCGGCTATCAAACCGTTGCGGCCTTCCACCAAGAGAATGGTTAAGGGTGTTTGGTTCGGCATCTGCAAACAATACCATGGCGCTCCAGGCCATGACAACGGAATCGAAAATCAGGGCCAAGGGTGTTTGGGATACCTTCTTTTCAACTCTTTTTTGACTTCCGGGTAGATATTGATCCAAAAACTGGTCAAATCGGAGGTTTTCTGTACCGTGCGATAATTTGGGGCCAGAATATCGTAAATCACCTCTACCCGGCCTTCAAGCACCGTGGTCTTGCCGTTCATCCCCACGAAATCGCCCAATCGGGCCGCCAATTCCGGCGGCGAATTCTCAAAATAAGTGAGTTTACCTTGGCGGACTCCCGGAAGTTTCATCGTGACCGGAGTCACGCGGTCCAAAAAAGCCGTCATGGCGGGACCCAAGTACTCGCGTATGGCCTGCGTGACGGAAACGGATTGCAATTCGCGGACGGAGGAGCGGCCTAGGCACATTTCATGGTAGAGCAATCGCCAATCCTCATCATCCAATTTGGGTAGACCGTATTCGGGAAAAAACTTTTGCGTCAGACGGATGCGCTGCACCCATTGCTTGGCCTCGTCATCAAACAGCGGAAGTTCGATTTCACCGGACATTAACTTCTCCACCAGCAATCGTTCCGATTCCTCTGGATCGAGAATTCCATCTTTAAGGGCTCTTGCCTCCAGTGTCAGGCCGCGAAATAAAAGTTGCTCCTCTTGGATCACTCGCCCCTTAGAAGCATCCCAGCCCCCCACCCTTTTCCATTGACATTCCCCAGGAAACGTTGCTGTTACCCAAGACGCTTCACAAGCGAGTAAGACGGGAATGCTGACTTGACGGTTTTGATTGGCACCACCGATTTCATACAATTCCAACGCCACTATCACGGTGACATCCGAACGCAGCTGACCGGGCTCTACAACCCCTTTGCGGCCATCGGCAAGTTGGAAACTCTGTGTCTTCCCCTGTCGCACGGCGATTCGATCTTGGAAAGGGACCAGCCAACAAACCGTGGCGGTTTCCCGGCTTCCTGAAATAACAGGGGTTCGTCCCACTATACGCAGAAGTTGTTTGTAGGCTTCACGGGTCTCCCGATCAAAATGCCTGGCATCCGGGTCCGCAGCCAAATCTTCACCTTGCAGAAATAGATCCAGAGACGGGCCCTTGGCTTTGCGACCCTGTGATTCTAAAATGGCTACCATCGCCGCTACAGTCGGGCCTATGCCCGCCTGCCGCGCATCGATCATTACTTTGGCCAGCACAGGATGCGCGGGGAAACGAGCCAAGGCGCGCCCCGTTTCCGTAATGACTCCAGTGCCTGGTGCCACTGCGCCGATTCTATGCAAAGACTTTACAGCCTTGTCCCAAAGGGCAGGAGCCGGTGGCACCAGCCAAGCAACCAGATGGTCTTCTTGAACCACCTGGCTATTGCGCCCATCATAGGTCTCCTTGTACCGGGCAAGTAAGGCATGCAAGGAAAGCAGCATGGAAGTGG
>JAYSRH010000004.1:0-2267 GCA_043721115.1 Fibrobacteria bacterium
TATGGTGAGCCGCCGGACGTGCCTGGCCAGGATTTCCGTATGGTTTTGAAGTACTTCAGGCAGGACGGGGCGGAAGAATCCTTGGCGGAATACCTGCAAAACGATGTGCGTGCTTGGCAGGGCCATTGGCCACTGAAAGCTTCCGCAGTAAAGGGATCATCAGGTGTTTATCTGAAAGTGATGGCCAACAACAAATCCATTCCCCTTTACTTAGTGGAATCGCTCCATAAAACTGTAGTGCCTTTGACCGGTGACTCCTTGCGTATCAGTGAAGCGGAGCTTAGCGCAAATGACTACCATTTGGTCGCTGGGGATCCGCAATATCTGGCAGGCATTTTAGCAGGCCTTGCACCTGCCAATGTTTTAAGCCTGTACAACTATCCAAATCCATTCTCTACCTCAACACAATTTCATTACGCGTTGCCAACAAGTTTTGGAAAGGTTGCATTCCTCCTGAAGATTAGAGATTTCCGAGGTCGCATGGTCTTTGAAAAAACTGTGACGGGTGGCAGCTCCTTGAATTTTGTTTGGGACGGGAAAGATCGGATGCATTCACCGTTACCTGCTGGAGTTTACACATTAGCATTGGAAGCGAAAGTGGATGGAAAACCAACCTACCGAGCTACGCGCCGATTGTTGAAGCTCTAATCAAGTTTAAAAATGGCCGATAACGGCCAAGTGGTTTCGATGCAAATTGAAATCAATCCGAGTAGTCTTTCTGAATGGCTATAAACTCCGGAAGATTGGCGCTGAAAATGTCGACGATTTTTGGATCAAAGTGTTTGCCTCGGCCTTCCATAATGATGCTGACGGAAGCTTCGATGGAAAAGGCTGGTTTGTAGCAGCGTTTCATGGTGAGCGCGTCAAATACATCGGCTAAGGCCGTAATTCGTCCCATCAAGGGGATGGCTTCACCTTTAAGTCCTTTGGGGTAACCGCTTCCATCCCATTTTTCATGGTGTGTCATGGCCACGGTTTCGGCAACTTGCAGTACCTTTGAGTTCGCATTCTTTAAGATTTCACCGCCGATTTCGGCGTGCTTTTTCATTATCTCGAATTCTTCAATTGTCAGGCGACCCGGCTTTAGCAATATGGAATCGGGAATGCCAATCTTACCGATATCGTGCAAGGGACTGGCTTTGCTTAGCAACCAATTCTCCTCTGCCGATAACCCACAGCCACGGGCTAATACTTCACAATATTTACTAATGCGCAGCACATGATAACCGGTTTCGTCGTCTCGGTATTCCGCTGCCTGGCAAAGTCGATTGATGGTATCCAGATGCGAGCCTTCCAATTCCAGCATGGCATCTTTGATTTGGGTCGTGCGTTCAAGGACTAGATTTTCCAGGTTTTTTTGATAATTCCGTACCTCAAGCTTAAGCCTTTTTTTCTCGAGTGCATTGGTGATGCTGTGAATGACTTGCTTGAGCTGAATGGGTTTGAGGATAAAATCATACGCGCCTTCTTGCATGGAGTGCACGGCGGTTTGAATTTCAGCATTGCCCGTGAATAAAATAACGGCCATTTCCGGCCAATAGGTTTTTACCTCGCGGAGCAAGTCTATCCCTGTCTTGCCGGGCATTTTAATATCGGATAAGATGCAGTCGATGTTGCTGACGGTTTTCAATATTTGCAGGGCCGAGTCCACGGCATTTGCGCTGGCGCAATTATAGCCTTGCAGTCGAAGGTAATCGCAGATGACCGTGCAAATAGACGGTTCATCATCAACAATCAGGATATTTCCCTTGGTTTCCAATAGACCTCTCTGGAAGGCGACTGGAAAGATTTTAGAGGCTGGAGAGAGTATATGCCAATATCAAATTGGTACAATCAAAATCAATTGGGAAGCGGAAACCCGAGTTAAAACCTCAAGGAACCCTAACTGAGATGTGGTAAATGCATTCCCACATGTGCGGGAACGCGTATCAGACTAGTGGAAAAGTTCCTTGAACATGGCCCAACCGGAATCTTCTACTGGTGGGGAAAATACAGATAGGCTACGGCTAAACACGTTCCCGATGCCTGCCAAGGTGAAACTTATGAGAGTCAATATGATGAGCTTTTTCATCTATCCCTAAGGTACCAAGTTAATGTATTCAGTCAAGTTTCCGTGGCCATATTTAAGAAAACTCTCTTCTAGTACTAGAACGGTGCCAATCCGCTATTTTCTGGGTTTCTAAAACCCAATTGCCGCTAATTTCGAAAAACAAGATCCATGTTGTTTTCCACTTTTCCGGATTTCGGTAGGGCGGCCATCCACTCCT
>JAYSRH010000005.1:0-5663 GCA_043721115.1 Fibrobacteria bacterium
CTGTTTTTAATCGCCTTCCGTATCCGGTTCATCCCCACGTATGCGGGGAACAGTGTGGCTGTTGGCTTTCCTCAACAGTCCGGTCCGGTTCATCCCCACGTATGCGGGGAACAGTCGATCCAGATCCAAGCAATGCCTTAACTAGTCGGTTCATCCCCACGTATGCGGGGAACAGCCTAATCCCTAACTCCTGAAAAAATCAGGAGTTAGGGAAACTAGAAAATCCTACCAAATAATAAGCAAAAAATGCGCCTATTTTTTCAAAGAGCTTCGCCCCTTCGAAGAGGGACAAACTAGATCTCATAAAATCCAATTGGTTCAAGCGGATGATCCGAAACTACTGGTTCTTGAGTCGACTCATTTACCTGTCGAACAGGAACAAAAGCAACAAGTTTTAGGCCCTCCAATTCCACTGGCATACGGCTGTTTTCTCCAAGGGCGAGGAAATCGAAACCGGAATCGGTATTCGTACTCCAAACGATGACTGCGTTACCATTTTCAAAACTGTTGAGAACATGATCCCAAACCATTTCGCGAACACGGCGATTTAGGTTTCCGACATAAACCCCAGCGCGTACTTCAACTAAGTAAACGCCAAGTCGCCCTCGTAGGCGTGGAGGCACATTTTCAACCGCGATGACCACCATCTCCCATGGTCTCCTTGTTTGGAATTGCAATTGGCATTGCCTCAGGTGGCGCTTCAGGTGGTAATACACCACCCGCAGCGAGCACCTGCTCAATAAGCGGAATTATCCGCTTTAAAAGTTTGCTTTGTTTGAAGATTTCCCTGCATTCTGCCCTGACTTTTCTTTCAGGGAATTGCGGTGACTGCGATGCGATTTTGAATGCGGCAGGAACCACTGTTTCAAATTTGAAAATATCGGCAATATCATAAACAAAGGATTGCGGTTTACCAGTATGAACGAATCCAATGGCAGGTGCGTACCCGGCAGCCAGAATGGCAGCTTCGGTAATGCCATATAGGCACGCCGTTGCCGAGCTAAGGCACCGGTTTGGCAAATCACCACTTTCCCATTCTTTGGGATCATACTTTCGATGGGTCCAATGTACTCCGTATTGTTGGGCTAAAATCTGATACGTTTTACGGACTCGAGCCCCTTCGATACCTCGCAATTGCTCAACGCTTCGTCGGGCGGGTGGCTCCTCCCCGAACCTTATTTCATACATTTTCCGGACCACTTTCAATCGGAGCTCATCGTCAAGCGCAAGCTTGGCTTGGTACAGTAATCGATCCGATCTAGCCCCACCGGGTTGACCGGCAGAGTAGAGTCGAACACCCGCTTCCCCGACCCAAACAAGCAGACAACCAACACGAGCCGCCAGGACTATCGCAGCATGGGATACACGTGTTCCTGGCTCAAGCATCAAGCATGTGATGGTTCCAATGGGGATTTGTATCCGCACGCCTTTTTGATCAACAAGTACGAAGGACCCATCAATAACATCAAGCTGACCATACTCGAGAAAAAGCATGGCGGACCGATCCTTGATGGCAATCGGTCGAGGTGCTGCAAGCATAATGCGTATCCTTAGGTAATCGACTAAATAAACCGATTAGGTGAAACGCTAAAAATTGTCGATAGTTTTTTGGCCATCGCTTTACTCACTGCGCGTCTATTCGCCTCCCAATCAGAGATCCTGCTTCCGCTGACTTTCCCCAATTTTTGTCCGAGGACATCCTGAGTCAATCCATTCGCTTCCCGTAAATGACACAGCCAATCTCCGGGAGTCAATGAAGCCTCTATTTTTTTATGAAGGTCCGTCGTATGCCAATCCACTAAAGCGTCAGCATCTACGAGGTAGGAGGCATAGCGTTGCCTGGCTTCAATCAGAATCCGGCCTGGAGTATCCTGTCGGAATCGCAAATTAGTAGGGCGCGTTTTGGTGCGACCCGGCGTAATAGATTTCGACAACGACTTGTTCTTTGCGTACTTCCCAACAGACGACATAAGCGTGGCTCCTTGACAAATGGCAGTGAAACCTATCCTTTTGCCCCTTTAGCTTTCCAAAATTTGTCCAGGTGTGGGGCCCGGTTGGTCCGGACTCAGCAAGTACATCAAGCAAAATTGCGAAACGAGCTTGCATTGCACCTGGCAGCTTTGTTACGGCTTTTCGGACTGAAGAACGGATCAATACCTGCCACTTCACAATCTACTCCATTTTGGGGAAGTTAGCAATGGGATTCGTTCAGATATGATAGAAGGCCCAAAAATCATAAATCCATTGTTCCATATAAAGTCCGAATTCTTCGGGGTAAGAATTGCCTTCGCTCGGTTGCAAATGACACTGGCGAATCTGGTAGTGAATCGAATCCGTCACCGAAATTGTCTACTTCCTCTTGCCGAGTGAATAACTCTAAATCGGAACCACCAAGAATTAGGTTTAGGGCGTTTTCCCGATTCTGTTCCAGCCCTATAAATACTGGAGAGGTGGGTATACAAGACTTTCGACCAAGCCAAACACCCCATTTAGGATTACCAAGGCCAAATCCTATTTCAGCTAAAAGAACCGTATTGCCCTCTAAAAGAACCCCAAATGATGCATCAGTTAAATACTGACGATGCGTAATATGGCAATCTTTGAATTTCCCTTCCGCAGTTTTTGTTTTCTGAACGGTATGAAAGTCTTCCAGTCGACGAACTGAGAGCTTTTTGCCATTTATATTCCTGGGTATGGAAATGGCAGTCATCTTGATTGTTCCAAATCCTAAAAGGAAATCCTGTTCAGGTTCACTACCGCGTTCCAATCCCAGAGCTGCACAACAAATTCCAGCAATGGCACTTTTGGTTGGCAAAAGGCTGGAATTTCGGCGGTTATACTGACTGTCGAATCCCCAAGATTGAAAGGGCCCATCTAGGCGAAGCGCTAAAAAACTAATTTCAGATGACATGTTCCGATATCCCGTCTAAGAAAACCGACAAACTGATTTCAGGAATCGATTGTTGAAAAACTGAATTAATACCCCAAGTCTTTGTGAGATTTAAATGCTCGGCATTTAACAATTCAACCGATTTAGCAGCGAAGCCTTGCGTTGACCGAACGGGATCCTCAAAAGCATTTATTAACTGAATAGGATGTCCTTTTTCCCGAACAATACCAAGAACATGAACAGGCACAGTGTTTCCATTTGTCGTATTTTTCCGGGCTCCAGGTATCGCCAAAATTGTAGCCTCAATAAAGGTTCTAACGACTTCCTTTCGTTCCTCCCTAGATAAGCTTCCTAGATGTTCGGTATCTGCCAGCATATCTAAATTTAAGGCCGCGAACCGGTAGTAGGTCGCTGAATTGAATTCCAAGGTACCAGTCATTCCAGCTCCGGACTCGCTTTTGGACTGTAGATCATCCACCGCTGAAAAAAAATCAATCTCATTATCCACCTTGTGGGTAGATAGCGCGTGCGAGAACATTGACGCGGCTTCTACGGTTAAAGAATGATCGCTAGCAACCATACGCCCAAAAAGTGAAATGTCAGCGGCATCTTTTAAGGACTTTGAATCCACTGATTTTAATGCCTTTTTAACATCTTTAGATTCAGCGTAGGCACCGGCAAGAGTCTTAAGTTCAAGCGGTGACATAAAGTACAACGTGGTTGATTTTACATTGTCCGTAAATTTTTTATCTAATTTTACCAAGGCTTCAACAATTTTTTTTGCTCCATCTTCGGAATCTTCCTCGGACAAGCCCGTAGCTTTCATTTCCTCGAATAAGGGCGCATACATTAACCTTGTGCGCTCGCCTTTAAATCTTTGCGGAGAAATCTCTTTCGCCATTTCACGTATCGCTCTTTTCCAGGATTGACTGGACACCCTTGCTCTTTGGACTCCGCCAAAAACGGCTGTTTTTGGCGAATTAAGGTCATCGCGATTAAGACAGCTTACGGGTACAGATTGAATGATGTGCAATTCCAAATGTTTCATGAATATTTCCTTTTTTTAGTTTAAAGTTTGATTGGTGCGAGAAGCAGGAGGCCGAACCCAAATCCTTTAGCGCTACCAATGCCAGCGAGATATGTTTTGGAAAACTCGCGGATATCCGTTACCTCAAGAGTGCCACGAAAGTGAACGCCTGAATGATATCCGGTTTGGTTTTTTTTTCGAAAATGAAACTCCACCACAGGGCTAACCTCAAGGGGATTGCTTTCCTCAATTCTAAAACCGCCTGGGATGTCGATTCCAGAAATTGGATCTCGACATCTTGCTTCGCCCTTGCGAATGATCCATGAACGTAAGTCTTCAAGCTTTACCAACGGCACACGTTTCCCCCTTGCGCGTTTCCCATTCGAACGGAGAAGTGTTTTTCCATCTGAGTCTCGCTGAACCAATTTTTTTACCGGATTCGCAAGTAGGTCAAAAACGTAATAACGATGGGAAAGAAATGAGTCAGCAACTTCTTTGATTAAAAACTGCTCCTTGGTGCACCAAGGAGGTCGACTCGGTTGCCTATCACTTAGAATCCAAAGCCTAAATGCCCCCTCGAGATGATCTAATCGAGTTAAAAAATCCCGTTTTGATTCAGGGGCATCAGGGAAGCATTCCCATACTCGCTTATGCCATGCATAGCTGTCTGAAACGTTTTCACCCCTCATACTTTCGGCGGATACTTCTACCCGGACAAGCCAATTCACGATTCCCCCTCAGTTGATTTTTTTTCGTAGTTCCAGAAGGATGCCGCCCATTCCGTTTTTGTCCGAGCATTCCAATATTTCAAGTCGATTTCTAATTGGGCGTAGTTAACCGAAATGTTCCTAGCTGATTTTGCCATTAGTACCATACGGAGGACACGACCATATAATTCATCCCCTTTTTCTGCCGTTAGGAGCTGTTGAAATCGTCGTTCAGTTGGTGTCAATTTATTATCATCACTCTGCTTCTCACCACGATCACGCTCGATGTGCTGACAAGTGAGTCCCATATTGCCTATTGTGGCTTCTTCGGGATGTGCTGCATAGAGACCAGCAACATAGGACAAAACATCATCATTTATTTTTACACCAAGGCGACTTAGTGCTGGCCAAGCTCGGTGTTTTTTTGTTTCAACAAAAATACATTGAAGATTAGCCATCATCCCCCTGTCATCTTTGAATTTGCGAAGTCGCTCAAGTAGCCAGCTCATACATCCTCCTCGGTAATTTCATTAGTCCCAGATTCAATTTCAGGCTCAGTTTTTTGTGAAGCCAGTTTAGCCCACCCCTTTGCAAAAGCTCGCATTTGCCGAGGACTTTCCTGGCCGCAAGAAATTCGGAAGGCTTCACAGGCAGCCAGGAATAGCATTTTCCGCCATGCGTCGCGAGTGGGGATAGCCGCTTCGGTACCAATTGAATCAATATGTAAAAGCAATTTTCTGAGATTTTTTTCAACTTCAGTCCAATAATGGGTGAGCGCTGAAGAATGTAGTTTTGCATTTAATTTACCTTTATCTTTTCCAGCCATTTTAAGCTTACTTTCCCAACTGCAATCGATTTCGTCTCGGTATATATCGATCGCCCACCCTAAACGACCTGCAGTTGATTCTGCTGCTTTTACTTCAAATTCATAGGCCGCCGTCCCTAATTCAGTATGAAATGCAGCTGGAATGTGAAAGAGCGATTCTACCGTATCCACAATTGTTGCTTGATTGCGAGCTAAGGCTGCAATTAACAAATC
>JAYSRH010000006.1:0-5656 GCA_043721115.1 Fibrobacteria bacterium
AAAGCGGCTTGAGACCAGAGGCTATCCTGGGGAAAAGTGGATCGAGCCCGAAATAGGTCCAGAAAAAGGGCCGCAGCTTTTGTGGAATCACCAGCGGCAGCCTGCATAAGGCCTAGCCGAAGTTTCTCGGCCTCGGTTGTCCAGCCTTTGGCTTGTAAGGCTTCCAGAATTTCCTTCTCTTGTCGTGCATCACCCATTTGTAGATACATGCGCAGCTGGGCGCGGAGCGATTCTTTATCTCCTGTTCGGGCGTGCCGGCTTTCGTATTCGGCGGCTGCACCTTGGTAGTCTTTCAATTCAACCAGGCAATCGGCGCGCATTTTTCCGGCTTCAGGATAAATGGCGCTCGCTAAAGCAAATTGTTCGGCCGCTTGGCGGCAATCTTTTGCGGCGAAGTAAATTTTCCCCAATAACCAGGAGGCTTCCGGTGTGGGTGTGGAAAGCACAATAGCTGCGAGAACTTCTTTAGCTTTAGATTCTTCTTTTGCCGCCAAGAGACTCTTTGCCGTGTTTAGGACCAAGCTGGCATCATCAGGAAAAGCTCGGACGAGTTTTATGGATGCATTACTAGCCCGACTCCAAGATTTATTGCGCAGGCTGACTTGAACGGTGGCGCGTTGCACTTCGCGATCCGGGTCGATGGCGGTGATTTTGTCTGAAAGGGATTCAGCCAAGTTTTGCGCGAAAGGATCATTGCAGGCAGCTAGGCCAAGAAAAGTATCTCTGCGGCCCTCAAGCGTTTTTGCCGCAAAGCCGGGGGCCGCTTTGAGAGCCCCGGAAAGGAGCTTGGTGGCTTTTTCGCATTTGCCTTCGAGTAACAAATGATTGCCCAATATTAAGGCGGCCCGTGGCCATAAACTGTCTTGGGGATAGGTGGTCCGGACCCGGAACAAATCCGTGAAAAGAAGAATGGCTTTGGTGGTATCACCAATAGCGGCTTGCATTAAACCGAGTCGAAGTTTTTCATCTTCCGATGCCCAACCCTTGGCATTTATCGCCTCCAACGCTTGCCGGGCTTGAGGTTCATTGGCAAGCTGAGTGTAGAGTCTATACTGGGCACGCAGTGATTCCTTATCGGACGTATGGGCAAAATGGTTTTCATACTCTGCAGCGGCCCCCATCAAATCCTTCAATTCCACCAAGCACTCGGCGCGCATTTTTCCCGCATCGGGATAGTTGGCGCTTGCCAAACCAAATTGTTCCGCAGCATGCTGACAGTCTTTATTGGCGAAATAGATTTTGCCAAGCAACCAGGAGGCATCTGGAGTGGGCATGTGTAGGACAATAGCGGCCAGCACCTCTTTGCCTTTGGGCTCGTCCTTGGCGGCTAGAAGGGTTTTGGCACTGGTGAGGGCTAGGTTGGCGTCCTCAGGAAAAGTGCTAACCAATTTTTTTGAAGCGGTTGCAAGTTGTCCCCAGGACTTATTGCGTAGGCTGACTTGAACAAGGGCGCGCAGGACTTCACGGTCCGGATCATTAGGAGCAACTTTTTCACCCAGGGATTCCGCCAAAGATTGCGAGATCGGATCATTGCACGTTGCCAGGCCCAAAAAGGTATCCCGTCGACCTTCAAGCGTGCGGGCGGTTAAATTAGAAGCGGCTTTTTGGGCCATGGAAATAAGATGGATGGCTTTATCGCACTTGCCTTCGAGGAGAAAATGGTTTCCCAATAAAAGGGCCGCTGTAGACCAAAGGCTGTCCGGCGGAATGGCGGTGCGAGTGCGGAACAAGTCGATAAAGAGTACCATGGCTTTGGCTGTGTCGCCGGAAGATGCCTGCAGTAGGCCGAGTTGTAGTTTTTCATCTTCCGATGCCCAGCCTTTGGCGTTTAGTGTTTCCAGGGATTGCACGATTTGCGGAGCGGAATTCAATTTGTTGTAAATCTGGGCCTGGGCGCGCAAGGATTCCTTGTCACCGGTATGCGCAAAATGGTTTTCATATTCTGCGGCAGCGGCGGAAAAATCCTTAAGTTCAACCAAACACGCCGCACGCATTTTTCCCACTTCCGGATAGGCGGTTCTGGCCAAGGCAAATTGCTCGGCCGCTAGTCGGCAGTCTTTATTGGCGTAGTGGATTTTACCGAGCAGGAAAGAGGCTTCTGGAGACTGGGTGTGTAGGACGATGGCGGTGAGCACTTCTTTTGCCTTGGGCTCTTCCTTGACTGTTAAAAGAGCCTTGGCACTTGCCAAAGCGATGTTGGCATCTTCCGGGAACGCGCTGACCAGTTTGCTGGAAGCGTCAGCAACCCGACCCCAAGACTTATTATGCGAACCTATTTGTACAATGGCGCGGAGTACCTGTCGATCGGGCGTATTGGGGGCGATTTTATCACCGAGTATTTCCACTAAACTTTGCGCGGCGGGTTCATTGCATGCCGCTAAGCCAAGAAAAGTATCGCGACGGCCGTAGAGGACTTGCGCGGCTAAGTTGGGAGTGGCTTTAAGTGCGGTGGTTACGAGTTTGGTGCCCTTGTCGCATTTTCCTTCCAGCAGCAAATGATTTCCGAGAATCAAAGCCGCCTTTGACCACAAACTATCCGAAGGAAAAGTCGCATGCGAACGGAACAAGTCGGAGAAGAGTGCCACAGCTTTGGCCGTGTCACCTGACACGGATTGCATTAAACCAAGGCGAAGTTTTTCCTCTTCCGTGGCCCAACCTTTGGTATTCAAGGCTTCCAGCGCTTGTTTTGTTTGTGGGGCGTTGCCGAGTTGGCTGTACAAGTGCGCTTGGGCGCGCAAAGATTCTTTGTCCGAAGTTTGAGTGAAATGGTTTTCATATTCCGCCGCAGCACCGGCAAGGTCCTTTAAGTGAACTAGGCACTCAGCGCGCATTTTGCCTGCTTCCGGGTAATTGGCCCGGGCCAAAGCCAGTTGTTCCACAGCGGGCTGGCATTCTTTTTTGTCGAAGTAGATTTTTCCAAGCAGCCAAGATGCTTCAGGAGTGGGCATGTACTGGACGATGGCGGTTAGGATTTCTTTGCTTTTCACTTCGTCCTTGGCTGCCAAAAGGTTTTTAGCAACGGCAAGCGCAATACCGGCATCTTCCGGGAACGCGGATACCAGTTTTATAGATGCTGTTGATGCGCGGGCCCAGGACTTATTTCTCAGGCAGATCTGGACGATGGCGCGTTGTATCTGGCGATCGGTTTCTGCTGGCACCACTTTTTCAATAAGCTTTTCCGCTAGAGTGGCAGCAGCGGCCTCATCGCAAGCCGCCAGATCCAAAAAGGCATCACGCCGTCCATCCAGGGAATTTGGAGAAAGAGTATTTGCTTTTAACCAGGCCTGACAGGCTTGCGTTTTGTCGCCGGATAAACTGCTGCCTCGGGCAACCTGAAGTGTGAGTCTGGCAGAGGCCCCATTTTTTTCACTTTGTTGCTTCAATGTTTTGAGATGCACTTTAATCAGACTGTCGCCTTCAATTGCCTCAGATAATCTGGCCAGGTAATTTGGATTCTGTGGAGCGGCTTTAAGCGCTTGGTCTAAATGAAAATAGGCGGTAGCTCTTTCGTTTGCTTTTAATAATAGGGTGGCCATTTTGAAATGCAGGGGAGCGGAGAACGGATCCTTGGCCAGGCCTTTTTGCAAAACTTCCTTGAGCAATGTGTCGGCCGCTGGACTTACGGATTCTAAATGAGCGATGGCGCGATTGCGAGCAGAGGTGTCAGATGGATTTAAGGACCAGGTTCCCATCCAGGAAATGGCGGACTCTACCTTTTGATTCAGTCGTTCCTGCGTTTGCGCCCGGAGTATCCAAAGATCCTTATTTTCGCCATGCGTCTGTAAGGCTAGGCCATAAAGTACATTGGCGTCTTTCTCCATACCTTGCTTGGAAAACAATTTTCCGACGCGAAACGTAGCGGCTGTATCGATGGCTATCTCGGCTTGATGGCGGGAGTAGATATCCAACGCTTCCGTAAACCGTTGCTGCAATTCCAGTCGGGCTCCGTATTCCATAACAACTTTGCCCTGCTCGGATTTGATTTCCAAGTAGTGCTTGTACATGGTTAATGCGACGGCTTCTTTGGGTGGATAAGCACGCGCTGCTTTCAGAAACCAAGCGGCGGCTTCATAGCGCTCACCTTTTTTGAGCAAGGCTTCGGCCATAAGGCCCATGGCAAGCGGACTTGGATCGGTTAGGCGCCGGAAACACGGCAAAGCCAAATGCGTTTCACCTCTGTCCCAATGGAGAATGCCTTCCGCTTCGATAAGCCTGTCGTCCTTTTCGCCCCATTGCAATCGCGTCTGAATTCTTTTTATCAATGCCGTGGTGTCAATGCCCGGATAATTTCGCGTCAATACCTTGTTCACGTCCTTAATCAAGGCTTTGACTTCGGCCGCAGAAACGTTACCCTCTTCGTTACCGTCTTCCTTACCCTCATCGGCTGTACTTCCCTCTGCCAAAACAGTTGAGGCATCTGCGCTAGGACTTTTTTCTTCGAGATCGGATGCTATGGGAAAACTATATGCGCCGAGAATGGCGGCTACCAAAAAGGATATGGTATTTTTACTTAAACGAAGTTTTGATACTAAGATAGTAGTGTTCATCTTGGTCTTTTCTTTTGGGCGATTAACAAAAGCTAAGTATTAATTCACCTTTTTTTCTGTCAAGATTTCCGACGGTGCCTTATACCTCCTTAAAAACGCAAAGTACTGAGGAAAAATTTTGGGCTTTGTACGATTTTTGGGGCCCGGAACGCTATCCGTATTAAGCAAACTGCACAAAACTGAGTGAGGGGCCGTGCACGCTTTCAAAGGATTTAAGCGCCTGGTCCATGGCCAAATCTTTGTCTTGATAGCGTTTGCGTAGGCAGGCGCAAAACACTTCCTTAAGAACCTGGCAATCATATGTCGCCCGATGCAGCTCGCCTTTATTTAAGGTGATAGCGGTTTGGTCGCTGAGTTTACGGGCCAACTCTCCAAGTTTGTGGGAAGCATATTCCGGCATGATTTTACGAACAAATTTCAAGCTGTCAATAATGGGGTGCTGGGGCATCACTAGCCCTTGTTTTCGAATAGCTTTTCCGAGAAAAGCGGCATCAAATGAGGCATTGTGCGCCACCAAAATAGAGCTGAGTCCGCAGAAGCGGTGAAATGCAGTAAGGACTGATTTCAGTTCCGGCGCATTTTCGACCATTTGATTGGTGATATTATTAATGCGAGTAGCTTCATCGGGGATGAGTTTTCCGGGCTTGACCAAACTGCTGTATTGGGAAATTTCTTTGGTGATCAATTTGCCTTGATCTTTGGCAAAGGTGAACTTGACTCCGGCCAGTTCTATTATTTCTTCTCGCTCTGGATCCAGACCGGTAGTTTCAACATCAAACGCAACCATAGTGACAAAAGGAAGCAACTGGGACTCCTAAATTTCCGGACTAGGGATTAGACCGGTTGAGGCTCTTGAATATAAATATCCTCAGTGGAGATTGGATGCTCTACAGCACGCATCGCGGCTTTGATCTGGGCTGTATCGGTTGGTTGGAAGGGATGTCCCAGCCGGACTTCCACGACCGAAAAGGGCAGGGGAATGAGTGAACGGTCCCAACTATTCAACCGAAATGCAATAGACGCACGGATGAAAACGGGAACCACCGGAATGCCTGAAAATTGGGACAGCCATTGAGTGCCGGGTTGGATGGCATGCCTGGGCCCTCGGG
>JAYSRH010000007.1:0-5655 GCA_043721115.1 Fibrobacteria bacterium
GCGCAAGGCCCTACCAGATGCCCGTTTCTACTGGGGCACGGACCATCAAGAATACAACGCCGAAGCCCGGTCCCTCTTCTCTTCTCTACCTTGGTTAATTCTCGAAAAGGACGATGCGGATCCGACGGAAGGGATTATGACAAACTTTGAAAAGAAATATCGGAAGCAAGGAAAGCCTATTTATCGCTGTGTCTTGCGTATCAAAAAGGAGTAGTCGATTATTGGAATCAAAAGGAATTTGATTATTAGAATTAATATCCGGTTCGTCGTATACGTCGCAGAGATTTGGGCAACCCGTCGCGGTGCCAATTTCGCCACATTTCAAAATGTGCATAGGCGCGTTCCCGCTTTTTAAATTCCGGTCCATGCACAACACGCCGCCCGTTACGCGTTACGGGAGGAATTGCGGCATGCAGGCATTCGTGATACATGACTCCGTCCAGAATGGCCTCAGTAACATCGGCGCTATCATAACCCCGACTGATGGTAATGAGATGATAGCTTTGGCCGTCCGCATCTTGAGCAAGCGTATGGGTGGAAAGTCCGCCAAGGCGTGCGGACCAAGTTGGACGGGCTTCCAGGGCATTTTCAAAATAGGTGGTATTGACCCGCTGGAAGGAGGCGGACAAATCGTGATGGCGGCCTTGAGGTGTTAACCGCGAGAGCTTGCGTTGGTTTCTCGCTACTTTCCTAGCATGAAGTTTCGGACCGATGGCTTCCGTCGGCGCCAACAGATACGCGCGAATATCCGTTTCCAGTCGACGGCGCTCGGCTTTTAATTCTGGTTTTTTTTTGGAATCGCGCTGCGAAACCAGTACCGCCCATTGCAACAGGGATTGTTTGACGGGTAAGGGCGCATTGGAGAACATCTCTGGAATTTCCAACCGCAGAGCTTCTTTGCGTGGCGTCCAGGCTGCGCGCCAGCTGTCCCACAACTTTGGTTTCAAACAGACTTCAATGTGGGCAAAAGGACCCGTGCACAGGCTTACAAAATCGTTCGCCATGCCCACTGTTGGCGTGGACGGCGCGGGCGCGGACGGTTCGGGCGTGGATTCCGTTGCCGCTTCTTTGTCAAAGAGGGACAACTGGCGGATGAGGGAGGCAAGTTTGGGTAAGACTGTATTCCGCAGCATAGGGAACCGCCGGTATGGCATCATCGAGTGCGCGTGGAATCCTTTTTGGGGGACGCATCTTTAATGATTTGGGCATCCTTTTTGATTTGGATTTCTTGCTTGGCTGGAAGTTCCTGTTTAGGTGGAATCCTGGACGAGGTGTCTGCTGCTACGGGTACTGGTGTTGGAACTGCACCTACTTTAGACCCTTTTAAAAAATCAGAATTTTTCAAAAATCCGGAACGTTTATCCAAGGATTCGAATTCTTGTTCCAAATTCAGTCCTTGAACTTCTGGATTCAAAATATGGGGGGTGACATACACGACCAATTCAGTCGTGGAGGTATGCAGATCGCGCCAGGAAAACAAATATCCTAGCACGGGAATACTACCCAAAATTGGGACAAAGTACCTGGAATTATCTTCTTTGGAATTAATAAGTCCGCCGAGTGCGATGGTTTCCCCGTCTTTGAGACTAACATTGGTATTGATGGACCGGTTGGTTACTGGAGGAGGCGATTTATCGTTTCCGACTGCCGAGGTTTTTATGCTTGGTGTGATATTTACATTAACTTCACCATGCTTGGTTATCCAAGGAGTGAGTTCAATGGTGATGCCGTCATCAATAGTTCGAAAATCGTTGTTCTGAAAGCCGTCTTTAGTAATTGAATTGACGGGGTAATAGGAAGTTTTGCTGACCTTAAGATCCGCTTTATTTCCATTTAACGTGGTTATTTTCGGCATCGCAAGAATTTTCGCTTTGTTTTTTTTCTCCAATGCACGCAAGTTCATATTAAACAATGGTGGCAACACTCCAATAACGCCTTTAAAAGCCCCTCTCGAAAAGCTTTGTTGAGCACCGCTCATGTTACCTTCAATATTTATTGCTGGGTTGCCATTAGGCGATTTTCCAGTTTCAACGCCAAGTTCAGAAGATTGATCACGAGTATATTCGACTACGATGACTTCCATCAGAACCTGTGGAGTAGGCACATCCACTTTTTCAAGGAAGGTTTTGACTTGAGAAATATCATCGCTGATTCCAGAAATAAGTACAGCATTCTGTTCTTTTATGACCTTGATATTGTCGGCTGAAATAGACTTCGGCAAAATTTTCTCGATATTTTCCGCCTTGATGTACTTGAGGTAAACCAAGTCCGCACCGGACAACGCTTGACCCGAGGGTGTGTTGGGATTGCGATCCCCGATGAGCAGTATTCCGCCCCTGCGAAGGTAAGCGTAGCGGGTTCCTTGTAAAAGCGCGGCCAAGGCGTCGTCAATTTTTAAGCCCTTCAATTGGGCATTCACATTGCCAGAAACATCGCCAATGATGGTGTAATTGAGGCCAGCTTGTTCCGCCAATTCTTTGAGAACGTCGCCCAAGGAAGCGTTGTTCAAGGTTAAAGTTACCAAACCATTATGCACGTCGATATCCGAATTGCCTTGGCCTGGATTAGCAAACATTGGACTGCGGCGCGGTCGTCCGAAGCCTGGATTTTCATTTCCAGTTGAATCACGATTGTCGACTAGATACACGCCTGCTTTAAGCCGAACTTGATAGTTGTTGGCTTCCATTAAAGCCTTGAATCCATCGATTGGTTCCACGTCTTTGAGATGCCCGGTTACCAATCCCCGTAAATCTTGACCGGGGACAATGTTTATTTTGCTCTTTTCCACAAACTCACGGAGGAAATCTTTTACCGGCCGGTTTTGCACATCCAAATTCATGCGCTTGTTGCGGATTTCAATTAAGCTGAAGGCCATCTCTTTGGTTTTACGCACCCGGTACACATTGCCGTCTATATTCAATTCGAGTCCATGGGATTTGCAAAGCTTTTCAAGTCCCTCCAAAACGGGAATATTCTCCAAATGAATGGTGATTTTAAGATCGCCGAGATCCTTTTCCGGAATCACGCTGAGTTTGAATGCGGTTGCGATGGCGCGCAGTACATCTAGTATAGGCTCATTCACATAATCCACATTGAGCATTCCTTCGGCGGATTTGCTTAAGGCTTTGGCATCTCCTGCGGCAGGTCGCGCCCCCTTGAGGCCTTTACCACCACGTGCGGCATTTTCCTTATGTTTTTCCAGAAGTTCTCTCTCTTGGTCACCGAGGGTTGGCGACCTTCTAAACCCATTCGGTGGACGACTGAAATTATTTTGACCTTCCGGATTGATTCCGGGGTAATTCCCGGCAGGCGGAGGAGGTTGATCCATAACTTGTTGTGGTGGCTCTGGAGGTTGCATCTGCGGCTGCTGCTGCTGCTGGGGCATATTTTCGTTGTCAATAGGTGGATTGGCCGAGTCTTGTGCCAACAGGTTCATGGGCCAAACAGCCAATACAAATAGGACTAATAGTTTTTTCATGTTTGGGCTTCCATCACAGCCACGCGAATGAGTTCGCTGGCACTGGTGATATGCAATTTGAGTTTGTCCATGCCATCCACCACTAACTGCTTGTGGTTCGACAAGTCCTTGATAAAGGATTCACTTTTTCCATTGATAACGGCTTCACGAATGGCAGTATTGAATAATAACAGTTCAAAAATTCCAATGCGTCCCCGGTAGCCGGTGCCATTGCAGGCAGCGCAACCGGTTGCGGTTGGACAGAGTTCCGGTAACCCGGGTAAAAACAATTTTTCTTCAACGGTAGGTGGGCTTAAAGTAAGGCATTGCTTGCACAGCTTACGAACCAGTCGTTGGGACAGAACACCGAGTACGGCCGAGCTGATGAGGAAAGGTTTGATTTTAAGATCCAATAGCCGGGTAACGGCAGAAGCCGCATCATTGGTATGCAGCGTGGAAAAAACCAGATGTCCCGTTTGAGCTGCCTGTACCGCGATGGCGGCCGTTTCTTCATCGCGGATTTCCCCGATCATGATCACATCCGGGTCTTGGCGCAGTAAGGAACGCAAGGCACCGGAAAAAGTCAGACCGGCTTTTTCATTGATCTGTACTTGATTGGCGCCGTCCAAGCGGTACTCGATGGGATCTTCAATAGTCGATACATTGATATCCTTTTCCAGTATTTCTTTTAAGGACGCATATAGCGTGGAAGATTTTCCCGATCCGGTGGGACCGGTAACAAAAAGCATTCCCTGTGGCCTGTGAATCAATTGATTCATCGCGGCCAGCACATCCTGCGACATGCCCAGTGATTCCATATTTTCCACATGGTCCATATGTTTGAGAATGCGAATGACCACCTTCTCCCCCACTCGCGTCGGCAAAGTGCTTACGCGCATGTCAATGTATTCGCCTTCATATAACCATTTGATACGGCCATCTTGTGGGAGGCGCTTTTCGGCAATATCCAGTTCTGCCAAAATTTTAATACGGGACGTCAACGAAGCTTGTACCCATTTTGGCAATTCAATGCTTTCCTTGAGCATACCGTCTTTACGATAACGGACTTTGACCACGGTTTCAGCTGGTTCAATATGAATGTCCGTGGCAATTTCCGCAATAGCTTGGTTGACCAAATTATTGACGAGTTTGATCACCGGTTCACTTTGGCTTTTTTTCTTGATCTCTTCCAGTGAAGAACCTTCTTGAATGGCCACTTCCGATTTTATCAGGTCGGAAAGGATTCCTCCATCTTCCAATGCACCGGACTTGCCGGTAATCCGCTTGACTTGGAACTCCAAAGTAGGGGCATCGGTTTTACGGAATTCCACCGGGCGGCCCGTTCGCAATTGCAAGGCTTCACGTAGCAACTCGTCATTCAAATTATTAGCCGCAAAAACTAAAACGCCGTCAACGATATCCACCGGGTATGTACGGGAACGGATACAGATGTCCCTACCGACATCATCGAGTAAGGCCAAATTGATTTCAAAATTATCCATTGATTCGTTCACCTACTGTCCTTCAAAACTACCAAAAATTCGACTCAGCAACCCGCTTGCGCGTCTCTTGCAAGGCTATCAGGTGATTGCGCGGATGAATGACGGCATCCAATGTCATGGGTACGCCATGGTCCACAATGATCAAGGTAACATGAAAAAGTGCTACCAATCGACCTTCCTCCGGGTCCAGTATTCCATCTCGATTGTGGTCCAGTTCCTTAAAATCGAGATGGCCATCCCGATCGCTATCGAGGGAATCCAAATCCCACGGTAACGTTCCATCCAGTGTTCCGCCCTTGCTTTTTGGACGTTCTGGCCCTATCGGCACAATTTGCATGTCACCAATACGAAAACGATATGCCTTTGAATTGATCGTCAGTGTCGAATCTGCCCAATGGTAATCTAACTGTACGTCCCCACTGTTAACCAGCACCAATTTGTCTGGGCCTAATTCGAGCACGCCCTTGCCTGCCAAAAGATTGTCACATAGACTGTTAAAAACTGTTGAAGATTCAAAACCCGCATCCCTTCGATCCTGTGTAAGGCGGGACACTCTCCCCGCATCCTTGAAAAAAGCAAATGCCATGGCTGCGACCAAACTGGAAAGAGTGATGGAAACGATCAGTTCCAACAAGGTGACACCTCGCTCGCATTCCTGTGTTTTCTGGAGGCCTGTCCCTGCAGCTGGACTTAATA
>JAYSRH010000008.1:0-5654 GCA_043721115.1 Fibrobacteria bacterium
CATCCAGGTTTCCTTGCTGCTGATGGTGCCGCCCGGCAGCACCCCTTGGTCCGGACCCATATTCTCCATTTCGACCATGAAATTTCCCTTGCCGGAATAATATGCGATATTGCAATTCCAGGGATAATTGGCTCCTTCCAAATACGGTGAGTGTTTGATGAAGGAAATTTTTTCACTCGGATCCGTCATACCCATAATGCCCTGCGGGGCTTGCACCATGCGCTTGCTGATAATTCCTTTGGGGCGCAAAATAAGGCAGTCTTCCGTATAGCGCAGGGCCTTGTCATTCACTTTAGTGGACTGCGCTCCGGCCCAGCGTCTTGGAATGACAATGGAAAAGATATCCCACTCCCCCGCTCGTCCCAAAGGAATGCCGTATGAGGTATTCGCTTTTGGTAGCGTACAGGTCAGACTCCAAATCCCCCCCGACCATACCATTTCAGAATCATTCGTGATTCGATTCTCGATTGTAAAGGTATCATCCGCGTTAACCTTGATGCCCATGGACTTGTGGATTTTGAAAATGGGATGGCTTTGGCCCTGTACCTCCAGCCCGCGAGCGCTTACGCGTACCTTGCATGGGCCATTGTCATCCGCGTAGGATTCTTCGCTTTCATCCGCCATAGGCCGGGTTGCCCAAATGCGGTGGCCGCCCATCAACCGCCATTGTCCACGGTGATACTTTCCCGGATAATCCCAAAACAGCAAGTTGCGGCCCTGCCGTGTTCCGAAATGCGCTATACGCGGACCCATGGAGGTTATCACAACCAGACGGGCTTTAGAGGTTGTCATCTCCATCGCTTCCAACCCATTGAATTCAATCTTCTTAATACTTACTGCCATTTGATTTCTCCTTACGATATTTTTTTGCCTACCAGCCAAAAAATCCCCGCGATCAAAATGACCACACCGAACATTAGAATGCTGTTGGCAAACCCTTTTGCGGTTGCTCCTGTCAAAGCATATAAAAGCGCTGCCGGCAATGAACCTGCCACACTAGCTAAGGTCAGTTTTCCCCAACTCATCGGCGAAGCCCCGGCTAAAATGGAAACGGTTTCCGCAAGTAATGGAATGGGCCGTGTGATGACTATGGCCATCGCTCCCCATTTTTTAAGTAATCCGTCGGCTTTGACCATTTCTGATGGTGTAACCATGCGAGCCAACATGGGTCCACCGCGGCGGCCGACTCCAAATCCCAGCCAGGCGGCGCCAACGCTACCCACTAGGGAAAGGGCCGTGCCGATAGGAATTCCAAACAAGGCCCCATGGGCTATCATGACCAGACTGGAAGGTACGGGCAGGAAAACATCCGCAATCAAGAGCCCGACACCCAAGGCGGCCGCTCCCCATCCCCCATACCCTTGCATCCACTGCGCGGGATCTTGCAGGAAGGATACGTGCATGGCTTCCATGATGCCGAAGGTGGCCAAGAAAAACGCCAGCATCGCGCCGGTCAAAATCCAATAGCGTCTCATCTGGGCCACGGCAAAAAGTCACCGATAAAAATGACTTCGCGTTCCAAAGTCGTTCCGGAATGGTCTCGCACCTGGCCGATAACTTGTTCGGTCAAATCGAAAATATCTTGGGCCGTAGCTCCGCCAGCATTCACGGTAAAATTCGCGTGCTTTTCGGAAATCATGGCACCGCCCACCCGCAAACCCTTGAGCCCAGCCTGTTCGATAAGTACCCCGGCGTATTGCCCCGGAGGACGCTTGAACATGCTGCCAGCATTGGGCAATTGCAGGGGCTGTTTGTCCTTACGACGGCGGAGGGTTTCCAGCATTTCACTGTGCAATGCTGCTGCGTCGCCGGACTTCAATTCCAATACGGTCTCAAGAATGATTTCTTCGAAATCAAAAAAACGAGAGTGTCGATAACCAAATCCGCATTCGGCATTGGATCGTTCCATCCGCTTTCCTTGCAGTGTCACCGAAGTTACGGACACTATGGATTCTTTGAGCTCCTGCCCAAAGGCCCCGGCGTTGATATAGGTCCCACCGCCCATGGTGCCGGGTATGCCCGCCAAATGTTGAATGCCTGCCAAACCACGGTGGACGCTTTGCGTGACAACGGTATGCAACAATGCGCCGGCTTGTACGGTCACGCTATTTTCCGCCCAAGTGATTGCTTGAAACGATTTGCCCGTATACAGAATGAGCCCTGGATATCCATGGTCAGAAAAAACCAAGTTGGTGCCTTTTCCAAGAATGAATACGTCCAGTTTTGTTTGCTGGGCCCAAACCAGGGCTTCACAGAAATCTGCAGACGTGCCGGGCTCACAGAAAAAGCGCGCGGGCCCTCCCACCTTAAAGGAGATATAGTCCGCCAAGGGAACATATTCACGGATGACTATAGACATGGCAACGGGGAAAAGTAGCAATCAGATGCGATTTTTATCTTTTGATCACCATGGACAAGGCCGATATTGATAAGCTGAAGGCGAACTACCCGATTCTTGAGGTCCTGCACGATTTGGGAATCCCGGTACTCAATAACCGTATCCGCTGTCTACGTCCGGAAAATCACTCCCATGGAGATAAAAGCCCTTCCGTAACCATCTGGCCCGAACGTGGCAGCTTCAAGTGTTGGGTGTGTCCGGATGTGAAAGGCGACAGCATTGATCTGGTTCGATTGGCACGGGGCTGTACTTTTCCAGAAGCCTTGGTCTTCTTAAAAAGAAAACATCCAGGCATCGTTCATCCAATCGCTATCTATAACGAAACGGATTTAACCGAGCCCATCTTGCCCCTGGTCATGCCGCACCCTGTACTAAACGAATCCGGTTCCGTGGCGTCATCCCGTGCGCCAGTTCCCGTGGAGTCCCAGGATGAGTTGCTGCGTCACGCAATTTTGAAAGCGTTGCTAGCCGCATGTACACCTTTAAGCGGAAGAGTGGGCCAGTACTTGGTAAAGCGTCGCATTTTCAAACGCACTTGGGATAGGCAAGGATTAAGAATGATCGGAAATTATTCCGAAGTGAGTCGCAAATTGGAAGCAGCTTTCAGTCTAGCGGATCTGGAGCGCACGGGATTCTTCAATGCAGCCGGTCATCTGCGCTACTATCGACATCTATTGCTTTTTCCGTATTACAATCAGTCTGCGCTACCCGTGTATATGCAAGCACGTGCCATTGATCCCGATGTCAAGCCCAAGGAGCTTTCCATGTCCGGGCACATTCCCCTGCCATACAATTGCCGGGTGCTGGATGGCAAGCCTGGTCAAATTTACCTTTGTGAAGGAATCATCGATACGCTTACCTTGATTGAGCAGGGGTTTCCCGCCGTTGGTGTTCCAGGTGCAGCTATTTTCAAACCCTACTGGGCCGATTTATTTACGAAAAAAACCGTACACGTGGCTTATGATCCAGACGCACCGGGAGAATCAGGCGCACTCAGGGCCATGGAGATTTTGAAAGCCCATGGTGTTGAAGTGAGGAGGCTCGCGCCCCCACGGGGAATGGATTTGAATGAATGGTTTAGGAAAGGGTATGGGAAGGTTCACCTGAATGAAACCTCCCACTATTTTGGTAAAATTAAAATAAAGGTTTCAAGCCCCAACTTGAACAATTAATACCATCGGCGTAATTCGAATACATTTTTTGAATGGCAGTCTTATTTTCATTAATAATTAGCCCTAAGCCTGGGATTTTTCTGAATCTACACGCAAAGAATTGCTGTGACCGCGGGCCAGAAATCTAATACTCCCAAAGGATTGTGATATGCGGAATTCATTTTTCCCCCTTCTGACATTGATGCTGGTGAGTAGCCATTGCGCCTGGACCGCAGGAGCGCCTTTGACGCAAGTCCATCCGGGATTTGATCTGGTGAACATACGCCCAAGGACCTTTCAATTGGGAGTAAGCGGTATGGATTGGCTGCCAGACGGTCGCTTGGCCGTGACCACTTACCGAAATAAAGTCTTTTGCGGTTATGCAGAAGCCACGGATATTTACGCCTTCTCGAATGTTTCAGGCAATGATCCAAATCTGATCCAAGCCACCAAAATCGCCTCTAGCTTTGTGGAATCCCATGGACTCAGAGTGGTAGATGGCAAGACTTATGTTCTGCACAAATACCAACTTTCGGAACTTTTGGACGCGGACGGAGATGGTTTTTATGAAGGACGTCGCCCAGTAGCGCAGTTTCCGAAGCCGGTGGAGTTCCCGAAGCATTCGTTCCGTGATTACGGTGATAGTTGCCAGTGGGAATTCGGATTGGAATACCAGAGTGGGTTCTTTTACGTCCTGCTCTCAAGTGCTTGGCCACCTAGAGACCAAGGTGCAGAACGGGGCAACTTAGTCAAAGTCGCTTCTGACGGAACCTTTGAAAACATTGTAGGTGGACTGCGCAATCCCAATGGGCTGGTGCGCGGTCCGGACAATGAGCTGTTCGGCACAGACAACCAAGGCGAATGGTTGGCCACCAACAAACTGATTCATTTCAAGCCAGGACGTTTTTATGGATACCGGGGAAATGCCAACAACTCTTTTCAGGTAAAGGGTGTCAAGGACTCTCCCCCAGCAATCTATATCCCGCAAAACGACATCTCAAACTCGCCCACAAATCCCATTTACTTGAAAGAGGGAATGTTCAAGGGCCAGATGCTGGCCGGTGACATCACTTATGGTGGCATACAACGGTACTTCCTGGAAAAAGTGGGCGAAGAATACCAGGGCGCTGTGTTTCGATTCACGGGAGGCCTGGAAAGCGGAATCGAACGCATTCTTGCTGGCTCTGATGGATCCTTATATCTCGGAGGCCTGGGAGGTCCAGGCGGGAATTGGAATTGGTACACAAAAATGTTTGGCCTCCAGCGGCTCAAGCCTAATGGCAGGATGGCCTTTGAAATGAAGAGCATTTCCTCTCGTCGCAATGGAATGGAAGTGGAATTCACCAAACAATTGGCATTGGGAGCGCTCCAGCCGTCTAGTTTTACGGTTGACATGTTTTGGTATGATCTAAATACCAAGGGTGCTTACGGAGGCGAAAAGCACAATACTATCACACTCCCCGTCAAATCGGTGGAACTCAATGCGGACGGGAATCGCGCATTTCTGGAAATCGATGGCTTGAAAGAAATGCAGGTGGTGCACATTGTCGTCAATAACCTCACCTCCCAAGCCGGGGAAAAAATGTGGGACAATGAATCCTGGTATACCTTAAATGCCATCTCGCCTTCCCAAAAGTTTGACGTTGTACCCGTCACTTTGGAGCGTATGCGGAAAAATATCTCGCAAGCCCCATTTTCACTTAAACGAACAGGAGGAGTGCTTATTTTCAATCCCGAAGAAATAGGACCTTATCGACTGTCCCTTACGGATGCACTTGGAAAGATTAGGGAAGTTCGAGCAGGGCAGGGGTCCGATCCTGTAGTACTTTCTGTTGCCTCCTTGGAGAGTGGAATCTATGTCGCAACCTTACAGGCTGCCGGTGTTAAAAGAAATCAGATTGTAGTGCTTCCATAGAAAAGAGCATAGGTAAATTCCGCTTCCGCAATAGGGGCGGAGGATTTTGAAATCGTTGCTGACCGCATGCCTGCCAGTGCACGGAAAAATGGGGTTTTTACGCTGGTAGAGTTAGGCACCTTACACTAGAATATTTTTGTGTAAAATGGTGGAGAAAAAGGTACAGCACTCTTCCTAGGAAGAAGAGGCT
>JAYSRH010000009.1:0-5649 GCA_043721115.1 Fibrobacteria bacterium
TCTGGCTCAAGGCTTCCTGAACCAGATTCTGTCCGATATGTTGAAAATCCATGATGACCCGATCGCCGTCCGGTTCTAGACTGGCGCGGTAGAGAATTCCGGTGCGGTACAGCATCGCATGGAAAAGTCGTTGCCAATGTTTGCGTTCCGCCCATTGCGACCAGGATTCAAAAAACGGATGGGTATTTTCAGGCAGGCCCTGCGCAGGAGCCACTCCAGCATATCGGAAAAAGCGGGTAAGCAACGCGCGCGCATGTTTTCCTGAATTTCCCGGATCTTCCAAGGATTCGAGTACCGCCAAGAACTCACCCGCTACTTTGCCGTCGTATAAACCGGCTTCTTTTTCCACTTGGGTTGGAATGCCGACTTGAACGCAGGCTTTTTCCACCCTTCTTTTTTCGGCTCCAGTACCAACCAGCACACAGATATCGTTCCATTGCAAAGGCCGCAATACTTTTGTGGTTTTATCCATCACTTGAAGCGATTGAGGGTTGGCCATGAGTCGGGATATTTCGGCCGTGATCCAGGCGTACGCTCTTTTTTGCAAGGCGGCTTTTTTCACATTCAAAGCGGATGAGAAATCCTTGAGAATAATGGGAGCTAACTGTCCGGTGGTGTCCAGTGCTTCCTGAAGGGGAAGCTGGCCGCCTTGCACGGTGACATAGCCCAGTGGATCCGAAGTTGCCGGCAAGAACCAATGGGTATCTTCTGGGTTAGCCTGTAAGTCATGGAACCATCCTGCCTGGGTGAAAACCGCATTACAAGCTTCAACCATTTTTGCGCTGGATCGAAAATTGGTAGCGAGTCCCATTCCCTGCGCCAAACCTTGTCGGCTCAAGGTGTACAGCGTGTCTCGAGCAGCCAAATACGTATGGATATCGCCCCCGCGAAAGCGGTAAATGGCTTGCTTCGGATCGCCGATTAAAAACAATGGGTTGGCAGTTCCACTTTCTAGAAAAACCGTTCGGAATATATTCCATTGTAAGGGATCGGTGTCTTGAAATTCATCTACCAAACAAAATCGGTAGTCTTGGCGTAGGATTTGGATGCATTTCCGATTTTTCTGAATGGCATTCCACACATCCTCGATCATGTCATTAAAAGTGAGCATCCCGTGCACGCGTTTAAAGGCCTGGGTTTTTTCCCGCAAGGATAAAATAACCCGGCGCTGGTTTTCAAAAGCCTTTTTTTCAATTTCAATATCCCGGTCCGCAACCGCCTTCTGCATTTCAAGCAGTATGTCGATAAGGGCATTCAATAACGGCCATGGTGACGACGGGTACTCGTCAGAATTGGGCAATAAGTAGGTGAAGGATTCTTTATGGACGGCTCTCAATTTAATGGATTCCAGGTACTGCACCGTGGCTTGCAATCTACACTCCGCCGGTTGCAATCTAAATTCCGTGGCCAGTTTCAGAGCCGCTTCAAGAATCAGTGGACCCTGTTTTTTCAAGCTCGTATTGGAAAATTTTATTTTTCGATACGCCAGTATAAATGGATGCGCCGCTTCCTGTCCACTTTCCAATTCCGGGAACAGCTCGGCAATTTTCACCGGACAATTCCCGATTGTCTTGTTGAGTTCTGCCAATTTTTGAGCACTGAATTCAGGAAGCAGTCTATCTCCACGGCTGGGATTGAACTCCTGGGCCAAATTCAAAATCTTTCCTTCCCAAGTGTTCCCTGACTGAAATCCCAAGGATTCTGCCATGGCGATAAAGGCTTGTCTGCCGGATTCGCCTTCGCCAGCTTCCGAAATCCAAGTCGTGCGCATTTCTTCTCTGAGCACTTGCTGAAACACGTCTTTAGATTTCTTCACCAAAGTGTTTTGAAAAAGGCTGAGGTTTTCAAAGGCGTATTTCTTGAGCACGCGATCACAGAAGCCGTGGATGGTATGAATAGAGGCACGGTCAAATCCAAGTAGGGCTTCTTTGAGACGCCGGGCAATGGCGGGTGGTAAATTTCCCTGCTTCAGTCGCAAGGCGATTCGGTTGCGGATTTTTTCCTTGAGTTCGCCAGTGGCCTTCTCAGTAAAGGTGAGCACCAGTATTTTTTCCAGATCCAAATCATCGCATTCGATCAAAAGACGCAGGATCAGATGCTCGATGGCATAGGTTTTTCCAGTGCCTGCCGATGCCTCGAATAGACCAGGTTGATTCAAATCCCAGGCTGCGACGACGTCCGGGCAGCCCTCGGAAAGGAATGGGTTAATTTTCGACATGGATTGGCTCAACGGCTTCTGCATCCGGAATGAAATTGAAAAACAATTCCAGGCGGGCGCGTATTTTGGCTTCCGCATCCTTCGGCACCTGGGGTTCAAGGAATTTCATGCTCTCAGTCAAAGTAAAATCTGGAAAATTCCCTGGGTTTTCTTCCAGCGCGTCCAAGGCCTCACACAATGTTTCGGTATAATCCAATGTGCCGGTTAGCTGGTTTTTGCCAGCTAGGTGTTTGGCAATCAATTCAAAGGGAAGCAAATCGAAATCCATTTCACCAAGCATGGATTCCAGTAGTCGTTCTAAATAGGCGCGGGCCTTTTCTGGACCGATTTGGAAGGGAGCCCAATTGCCTTGAGTGTATCCGTTCGTCTTTTCTTTTTTGAAGACATAGTAAATGGTGAAGGGACCGCTTTGCAACCATCGGCCCAAGTCCGTTTCGGATAAAAGTCCAGAGAGGTAAAAAAGAAAAGCGGGCAGCAAGTGCTTGCGTTTGAAACTTCCGGACAGGAATACAACAGTCCCGCAACCACCCGTTTCCGGACATCGGAAAAGGCAGGGAAGCGTTCCCTGTATGGCGACGTTCCTGTTCCCGACGCGCAAATGAATTGCTGGCACTTGGAGATCCGGCTTAATCCGCGTTGACAGGCTCGCACTTCGACCCGTACCCTCACCTATATGGATTCCTGCTTTGCAGATTTGGGTCAATGAGCCTTGGCGCATCGATGCGAAAACATCTTCCAAGGTCGCCAGTATTCCTTCTGCTTTTTCCAGTAACACCTGTTTGTCCAAATCGAGGAAATATCCTTCCGGCATATAAC
Organism: Fibrobacteria bacterium; assembly: GCA_043721115.1. Classification (GTDB taxonomy): domain Bacteria; phylum Fibrobacterota; class Fibrobacteria; order UBA11236; family UBA11236; genus Chersky-265. The sequence goes on from JAYSRH010000009.1 coordinate 3,035, forward strand.
CGCGTAAGGTCATGTTGTCGTATTCGGAGTGAAAATACGCGAGGCAATCCTGGGATGTCGTGGACTCCCAGGCTTGAAAGCGTCGCATGACCATATTTTGTAGCAGGTTGAGGTCCATCGGAAAGGGACACGTGAAGGGTTCATCCTCCAAGTCCATAGGGTTTTCCTCAACATAATCGCGAATGCCGAGGCGTTTTTGTAGGGTGTATTGAACCGGATTCTCCAAATAAATTCGGGCATCGTCCAAAGGCATCGCTTGCAATTCCAAAACCTTTTCAGCCCGAACTTCCGTCCGAACTTCAATAGGAAGGGTCGGAAAGATTTCCGCTGCGATAGAGGCAGGAGCATCACTGCGAAACAAGGTGGAGAAGTTGGGAAAACGTTTTTTTCCGAGTTCGAGCCAGGCCAGCAATTTTTCTTGGCGAAAGGGATTGGGAGGCGGATTCCAGGGAGCCAGTGAGTCCTGTTTAAACAAAGCCCCATCGCGCGATAATAAAGGAATGGATGTGGTCTGGAAAGGGGTTTGTCCCAGCACACAGGCATTCAAATAATCGACCAATTCATTGAGAACCGATCCCATTTGGAAATTTTTGCCCTGTTGGATATCGCGGGAAATATAGCTGAGGCACAGTTTCGTTTCCGTGCACATCAAGGTTTCCAGAAAAATATATCGATTGCGAGAGGAAGGATTCACTTCCCCGATCACTCTGCGATATTGGCGCAGGTCCAGTGTGGACGCCTCATCGCCTTCCGGAAATCGGCCTTCGCCCAATCCCAAAATGTAGACGTACTTGAAGGGCAAGGAGCGTAAGGCGGCAAGGCCGGAAACATTGACACCCCCGGAAAGAAACGGCTCTTTTCCAGCTTTGAGGTTCTCCAGATGCGATTGAATCAGACCCATAGGTATCGTAGCTGCTACCTCGGTTGAGGTTGCGCTGGAATTGGGACGCAAGGATTCCAGGTCATCCATGCTTGCCAGAGAAATCAGGTAGCGACGCAGGTCCGCTTGTACATACCCTTCCAGCTTCTGATCGGGCGAGCAAGTCAGATAGCGATCAAAAATCTCGCCCATGATTTGCAACCACTCGGCCCAAGGTCTGGTGCCATTTTCCCGTAATGGGGATAAATCGCGGTGCAGGTTTTCCACGTTGGCCAGAAAGCCTTGCAGCAGATCCCGATCGCCGCTTTTCCCATCTGCCAGCGGCACCTTATTTTCATAATGCCGGGTATCTCCAGCTTCGGGAGTTTCCATTACCGTGCCCAATATCAGCCGTTCCAGTCCATGGCTCCAGGTGTGCAGCGGATCGGTCACATACCCGCGCTGGCTCCTGTCCTCTTCATCATACCCGTGAAAGATGTTTAGCTTGGAAGTCCACTCGCTAAAGGTCTTAAGGGCACTGGCTTCTACTCCGGGGCTATTTTTGAAACATGGGTTGCTGGCTAAGTTGAACAGGTCGCGACGGCTGAATCGGCCTTGGGCAAGGTCGAAGAGCTGCGTCACTCCACGGGCATACTCGCTTTCCAAGGAGGCGGAGGCATCGGCAAAAGTAAATGGAACTTGACCTCGCGCCCCCGTTTCCTGCTTGCCGAAAACAGCTGCCAATACATGGCGGTAGTCTTGCATCTTGGGGACCAACACGGCGATATCGTCCGGACGCAGGGTTGGATCTTGAAGGAGCGCGTGGATGATGCTGTGGTGGACGGTCTCCACTTCACGATGGATTTCCGGACAGGCGAAGATTTGCAGGCTATCGTCTTGAATCATCCGTTCGGCCTCTGGAAGCGGGCCCCGCCGGTGTAGGATGGCATTCTGAATTGAACCGAGCACTGTAGACTTCTGTGAATAACGAAAATGTTCAAAGAAGTCGTATTCCGTAATCTGGCACCACAGGCGAATGTTTTCGCGACCCGGTTTGCCCCATTGGCTGAGCAAAGGATGCTCTTCGGTTTCTGAGGTTAGGTCGGAATTAGGAAGATCCTCCGGCAGCTCTTCCGCTTGAAGGGCACTTTTGGAAAGGCGCAATGTGTGCTTTTCCGGCTCTTCCAGTTTTCGCCAATCCGAGTATTTCTGATTGCGAAAAAGATTCTCTTGCTGCCGGCGATTTTCTCTGGGGGTTAGGACATCCTCCCAATATTCCGCACATGGATTCAGGGAATAGATGTAAAAATCCGCATCCCGACCCTGGCATATGCGCGCGTCAGCCAGCCGCTGAATGAGTGATCGATGGAAGGAAGACACTTGGGAAAGACCGAAAAGATGGTAACTGGGAGGTTTCCTGTCGAGCATCCGGTCCGGTGCCGGTTGGTCCAGCACCATTTCCGCATACTGCGGCAAGGTATACTGGTATTGCCCCTGTTTTTCACCGAGGCTATCGCGCAGTCCTTGGGTCCGGAATAGTTCATAGTAGATTTCCCTCTGCCAACGCTCAAGTGCTGCCACCTGCTTGTGCAAGGAATGCCTGGCGCCCCTTTTGAGATTGGGTAGAAAACAATCTTCGCCGTGTTTCCAAGCATAGGCTAACCCATTCTGACCATGCTCCCGCACACGGCTGTACTCATACTCGCGGAAGAAGCCAGCCAATTTTTGGGAAAGTTGGCACAGCCGCTGCGCATAC
>JAYSRH010000010.1:0-16299 GCA_043721115.1 Fibrobacteria bacterium
GTCTTCCGGGGGCAAGCTCACCAGGGCGGGAACCTTGACCGTGCCTTTGAATTTGCCCGCCACGTAGGGCATGATAAGCGAGTTTGTCAGAAAATACAGAACGGCCCCGGCCAGGATCCAGAACAGGAGGGCCAGGAAGAAGGGTCGGGAAAAAAGACGCGCCAACACCGATGGGGTTTCCCTCTCAGGTTTTGAGTTCATCCTCTTGCAAAATCAGGAGGTCTTTGCCGTCCAGCACAATATACCCTTTTTTCTGGAAGAAATTAAGCACTCGGGAAACGGTCTCACGTGTGGTACCGGACATTTCAGCAATGGATTGCTGGGTAGGCCTGTCGCGCACCACGATGATGTTCTTGCCTTCTTTGGTTTTAGTGCGCACGCCTCGCTCTTCCATCAGTTGGAGCAACGTTGCGGCCACGCGACCATATACTTTCATCAAAGCCAGGGAGGAAATCTGCCGATTCGACTTGCGCAATCGACGTGACATTTCACCAAGCAAGGTCAAAGCCAGCTCCGGCAGCTTGCGCACATTCTCTAAAAAATCTTCTCGTCGAATCATCAGCAACCTGGATTCCTCCACGGCCCTGACGGTTGCCGAGCGGGGTTCCCCATCGAGCAAGGCCATCTCTCCGAAAAAATCGCCTTCTTTCAAGGTAGCGAGTATCGCTTCACGGCCATCTTCCGCTGTTAGGACCACTTTGACTTCGCCTTTGGCTATGATAAAAAGACTTTGATTGCTGTCATCCTCCTCAACGAGAATGATTTCGCCTTTGCGAAAATTTTTCTCGATCAGCAGTTTGGAAATCACCTCAAGCAGGGAGTCATCCAAGGCGGAAAAAAGATCCACACCCTTGAGCAGTTCGTCTTTTAGGCCCATGGTGTCTCCTGACAAATGCGTTGGGCTGTGATAAGTGCGATCACATTTCCAACTGGATGGTTTGATGCCGTTTGGGTCCCAAAGAAATCAATCCAATCGGCACGTCCAACAATTCCGCGATGCGCCCCAGATAGTTTTGCGCCGCTTGGGGCAAATCTTTCCAAGCCTTCACTTCCTTGGTCTCACTCTTCCAACCCGGCCATGTTTCGTAAATGGGCTTTACCTGTTCAAGGCTGGAAATCTGCGAAGGGAATTGATCCATGCGCTTGCCATTGCATTCGTAGGCCGTGCAAACTTCGATGGAATCGAAGCCATCCAGCACGTCCATCTTGGTAATAGCTAAGTGCGTGAGCCCGTTGACCATGGCCGCGCGCCGGACCAACACCGCATCAAACCAGCCGCACCGACGCTCACGCCCCGTCGTAGCCCCGTATTCATGGCCTATGCGCCGCAGCTCCTGACCGATGGTTCCGGTGATTTCCGTAGGGAAGGGACCATTGCCCACCCGGGTGGTATACGCTTTAACCACGCCGATGACTTGGTTGATGGCCGTGGGCCCCACTCCCGAACCGATGCAAGCCGCAGCCGCTACGGTATTGGAAGAAGTGACATAAGGGTATGTTCCATGATCGACGTCGAGAACCGTGCCTTGCGCGCCTTCAAAAATGAGCCGCTTGCCTTGCTTGAGGGCTGTATTGATAAGGGCCACGGTATCGGCGACATAGGGCTTGATTAGCCGGCCCAAGTCGCGGTATTCCAGAAATATTTTTTCCGCCGACAAGGGCTCCCCACCAAAAAGCTTTTGGATGGTTTCATTATGAGCGGTAACGGTCCGCTCCAACCTCTCGCGCAGTGAATGTTCTTCCAAGAGATCGCCGACTCGGATGCCGTTGCGATTGACTTTGTCGTAATAGGCTGGCCCAATGCCTCGGCCCGTGGTGCCAATGGCGGATTTGCCCGCGGCTTTTTCCTTAAGCTGATCGAGCACCTTGTGATAGGGCAGGACCACTTGCGCATTTTCGGCCACCCACAAACGACCGTCGATACTAAAGCCCTTTGAGCGCACTTCGTCGATTTCATGCAAGAGCTGCGCGGGATCGAGTACGACTCCGTTGCCGATGATGCATTGTTTTCCCGGATGCATGATTCCGGCCGGAATCAAATGGAAAATAAATTTCTGGTCACCGACTTCCACGGTGTGGCCGGCATTGGCGCCGCCCTGGAACCGGATCACTAAGTCCGCTTCCTCCGTTAGAAAATCCACAACCTTGGCTTTTCCTTCGTCCCCCCACTGGGCTCCAACTACAACTCGATTAGGCATTTTTCTTCCTGCGCTCCGGCCCCTACCGTTGCCGGCATCAAGGATTTATTCGGGGGCCAAGGGGTGAAAGGTAAATAACCGGTTCGCACCCAGCAATGGCCAGAGTGGAGAAGAGATGAAAAGGCTAAACTAAACCGGAAAAGCCCGGTATTTTCAGGAATCGTCTTCCTGGCCGTCTTCTTTGGAAAAAAGCGCGGACCAGGAGGGGTTGATGCGGGACTGGCGAACAGCCATGGTCCAATCCGCTCCCAGGACTTTCCTGGCTATCGGGCAGCGGGAGAGCTGAAAGCAAGACTCGCAGGCGCTATCGCACCCATCGATATGCGTGACGGAATAACCGGTGGCATCGAGCTCCAAAGGGGAATCCAACATTTGCAAAATCCCGGCATAGGCCATGCGGGCTGGCAACTGGTCCAAAAAGTCCACCGCTATCTGACTTTGCATCAAGTCGAATTCAATTTCATTCAGAAGCCCAATCAGCTGCATGTCGTTGAGGCTCTCGGCCTCAGGAAGCGCACGCGGATAAATCAGCTTTCGGATGGAAGTAAAGATGGCGGGCCGCAAGGAAGCACGCGTTCCCTCAGTCCAGTCCAAGGATTGGTTAGTAAGGTCTTCATCGGAATGGCGCTTTATCATATTCTCCGGATCTGTTTATCGTTGGCAAGAGAGATTGTATCTTGCCTGATTTTGCCTGATCCAGTTTAAAATCAAGGGCTTAGCTTGTAAAAACCCAAGCTGCTCAAAGAGACTTGAGAACCTAGAAAACCCATAATTGTCTTGAGATCCTTTTAACCGATCCTCAAATCCAAGTCTTGCCGATCTCAAGTGCCGGTAATATCAGGTCTTGGAGCGACACTGCGTTTTTTGTCGACGGAATTTTTCTCCGGCCAGTATCAAAACTCCCAACCTGTGTCGATTCCCATCACCAAACTCAGGTCCCGATTAAATTGGCCTCGGTGTTGTAACAGGCCATCGTAAAACTTGAGATCGTAGAAGACTGCGCCTAAATGCGCGCCCAGTAAAAGCCCGGAGTTGTTGACCCGACCTTGCACGGCCATGCGCGACTTGCTGATCCAACCGATGGAAGAGTGATTCGACGCACCGTTCAAAAATTCAAAGGTGAGCGATGCGGGTTCATTGTTCCCAAAACGCACTATTGGGCCCGCCACCATGTAGCCGCCTTGAAAATGGAACGCCTCGGTGGGGATGTCCGCCTTCCTTAAGGATAAATCGATGTACCCGCCTTCCACGCTTACTCCCAGACCCATTCCATGACGATCCAATCCCACCGCCAAACGCACACCCATTAAGTTGGCATTCCGATAAAGCGGTGGGCCGCCGTCCGACCATTGCTTGCCCGAATAAGAATAACGCAGTCCAATTTCCTTAAAAATGGGATCCCCTTCCGAATTGGTGATGAGCTCATAAATGGTATGCACACCATACACGATGAATGCTCCAACCACGACCACGCCCACCACCACATAAATAACCGCAGCCCAATCCGCGCCATCCCAATTACCGCCCCAATTCGCATTTGAAAAATCAAGGAAAAAATTTTGAAAATATCCGTGAACGCGCTCCTTGGTGGCGCTGGCATCGGCTCCAGACTCGTTTGCGGATTCATTTGCCGATTCATTTGCCGTAAAGGCGCTGTCGTTTTCCTTGTACAGCAGGTTTTTCCTTAGGCGAGCGTGCGTGAGGGAGTCTTTTCTCCGAGACCGCTCTTGGTATTCCCGCAGTGCCCTGGGAGCCTGGACCGAATCCGCGGAATCTTTGGCAGTGGAAGCAGAAGGAGCAGTGGAAGCCACGGAGTCCACAGAATTGGGCGTGGACACGGCTAAAGCCAGGGCGGGCCCTGTGAGCAATTGGCCCTCGAACCCGTGCCTGGCAACAATTTGGCGGAACACTTGCTCATTCACTTGATACAGCCGTTGACGCGGGAAGGCTTGCTGCAAAGCTTGTACAGAAAGGCCTGGGCCAGCAGCAGTAGCGAAACTTGGGGCTAAACCCAAGATCGAAGAAATAAGAAAAAGGATCCCGAGAGTTGAAGAAACCGAGCGGACGAGGCCAGCCATAGAACTCCCAAACAAGATTTGCCCTCTATTGACGCAGAGGGCCGCACAATCCGCTACGCGAACCTATACATCCAGCTCCTTGACCAAGTACGCGTTCTCTTCGATAAATTTGCGGCGCGGTTCCACTTCTTCACCCATCAGCATGGTGAAAATCTGATCGGCTTCGACCACGTCTTCCATGGTCACGCGCTTTAAAATGCGGTTGATGGGATTCATGGTGGTTACCGCCAACTGATCGGGATTCATTTCGCCCAAACCTTTGTAGCGCTGGATATAGATGCCCTTCTTGTCGCCGATATCGGCCAGAATCTTGTCTCGCTCTTCTTCGTTGAAGGCATAGCGTTCCACTTTACCCGCTTTGATTTTATACAGTGGAGGCTGGGCTAAATACAGCACACCGTTTTCGATCAATTCCTTCATGTAGCGGCAGAAGAAGGTGAGCAGCAATGTTTGAATATGCGATCCATCCACGTCGGCATCGGTCATGATAATGACCTTGTGGTAGCGGAGCTTCTCGAACTTGAAGCTTTCTTCACCCAGACCCGTACCGATGGCCTGCACCATGGTGGCGATTTCCTCATTCGCCAAAATTTTGTCCATGCGCGCTTTTTCGACATTGAGGATCTTGCCTTTAAGCGGCAGGATAGCCTGGAAAGTGCGGTCGCGGCCCTGCTTGGCGCTGCCTCCGGCGGAATCTCCTTCGACCAAGTACAATTCACACTCTTCCGGATTCCGAGAGGAGCAATCGGCGAGTTTGCCTGGCAAGCCTCCGCCTTCCAGCACGCTTTTTCGCCGGGCCAACTGGCGGGCTTTGCGGGCGGCTTCGCGGGCCACGGCGGCATTATAGACTTTCTCCACCACCTTTTTGGCGATGGCCGGATTCTCTTCAAAGAAATTCGTGAGCATGTCGAACACGGCGGTTTCGACTATGCCTTTGACTTCATGATTGCCCAATTTATGCTTGGTCTGTCCCTCGAATTGGGGATCGTACACCTTAACCGAAATGACGGCCGTCAATCCCTCGCGCATGTCTTCGCCCGTAAGGTCGATGCCCTGCGCTTTGTTTTTTGGGATGATGTCTTTGGCTTTGTTATTGATGGACCGGGTCAGGGCGGATTTGAATCCAACCACATGCGTGCCACCGTCCACGGTATTCACATTGTTGACAAAGGAGAAAAGATTTTCGGAATAGCCTTCGTTGTAACGAAAGGCAATTTCCACCGGCACGTTGTCTTGTTCCTTGAGAATATGGATGGGCGTATCCATCAAGGGTTTTTTATTGTGATCCATGAATTCAATAAAAGCGGCAATGCCGCCGGGAAAACAAAACTCATGGGATTTGTTGTCACCACGCTCATCGCGAATGGAAATGGTCAGGCCTTTATTTAAGAAGGCCAACTCGCGAAGCCGCGAACTCAGGGTATCGAAATTATAAACCAGGTCGCTGAAAATTTCGGCGTCCGGTTGGAAAAAAACCTTGGTGCCGCGCTTGTCGGTATCGCCGATCACAACGCCAGGCGCTTTAGGCGCGCCCTTGTGAAAGGTTTGCGCAAATAATTTGCCTTCCCGGCCCACAGTCACGGTCAACGTGGAAGACAAGGCATTGACGCAAGAAACGCCAACGCCATGCAAGCCCGCCGACACCTTATAGCTGTCGTGGTTGAATTTTCCACCCGCGTGCAGCTTGGTCATCACCAGTTCCACAGTGCCGATGCCTTCGGTGGGATGGATGTCCGTAGGAATGCCCCGGCCGTTGTCTTCAACGCTGATGCCGTTCTCGGTGGTGATGACGACATCAATGCGCGTGCAAAAATTGGCCAAGGCCTCATCTACGGAATTGTCCACCACCTCATACACAAGATGATGCAAACCGCGCGCATCCGTGGATCCGATGTACATGGCCGGCCGCTTGCGAACCGCCTCCAAGCCTTCGAGAACCTTGATGTCACTGGCTTCATATTTCCGCTCGGGTGCGATTTTATTTTCTTCCACGTTCACATCCTTCTTAAAGTCTTGAAACCGCCGGTTTCATCCCAGCTTCACATCTTTGATGAAGTCTACGCCCAAAATTTCGTTGGCTCGCTTTTTAATGGCTTCCCGCTGATAACTGAGTTCGTGGCGCCACGTTGCGCTCTCCACCTTCACTCGCAAAATCCCATCTTTGCAGGTTTCCAGTTCTGCAATGCTCGAAGCCCTTGCCCCGAGTAATACCGTCCACTTGCCTCGTAGCTTTTCCTCGAAGATCAGATGGCTCAGTCCGGCTTCCGCCATCACGCCAGCCAGAACCTGGGAAACCCCAACCAGCCGCCGGCCGGCACGATTGTTCTGTCCTTGCCATTGACCCACAAGCGGCCTCATTTCCGGAGCTTCTGGAACTAAGTGGTAGAAAGTAGAAAATCCTTGCCTTTACAGCACTTTCCCATGGTCTAAAACAAGGATCTTGTCAGCTGCAAAGGGCAGGTCTGCGGCGCGTGGATTGGCGATAAAAACTTGACCTTGGCTGCGCACAAGATCGCCGATGCGACGGCGTCTATTTTCGTCCAACTCGGCAAATACATCATCCAGCAGCAAAATGGGAGGCCGCTGATTTTTAACCTCCAACAGTCGGGCGGATGCCAGTTTCAAACTCAAGGCCACGGACCTTTTTTGACCTTGTGATCCAAAATCGCGCACCGACTTTTCATTCAGGAAAAACCCCAGATCTTCGCGGTGAGGCCCCGCTAAAGTCATGCCCGCATCGCGCTCGGTTTGTCGTAACGCATTCAGTTTGGCTAAAAATTGGGCGCACAATTCCTGCCCATCTTCTGCGTCGGACACACTACCGGACAAGCGTATCCCTAATGCTTCTCGACCATCTGAGATGGCGTGATAACTGTCCCGGGCAATGGGCGCCAAATCAGCAATCGCCTTTCGCCGGTACAGTGTAATCCGCGATCCAAGTTCAGTTAAAGGTCCATCATAGGCTGCAAGCACCTCGCTGCCAAAACCTTCCCGGCTGGAAGTCATTTGCTTGAGCAGGCTATTGCGCTGCTTCAGGCACTGGTTGTAACGCCGCAGCACATCGAGATAGTCCAGGGAAAATTGGCAGAGCAGCACATCCAAAAAGCGCCGGCGCAATTGTGGCCCACCGCGGATGAGATCCAAATCTTCCGGGCTGAAGGAAACTATGGAAAAATGGCCGATGAGATGGGATAAGCGTTTGCTTTCGATGCCATTCACCTTGACCCGCTTGTGACCCGATTCTAAAAATTCGACCGATTGAACGTGCTCCGTGGCCGCTTCAGTTTTATCGACTGAATGTTCAAGCCGACCTTTAAGCCGCAGGACAAAGGCCTTCTGGCCCCAGTGGATCAGCTCTTTATCTTTACGCGTGCGCTGAGAATGGGCCAGGCAGCCATAATGCAGCGCTTCGAGTAGATTGGTCTTGCCATGGCCATTAGGCCCAGAAAGCAAATTGAGTCCAGGACAGAATGCAACCTCCTGTTCAACAAAATTTCGAAAGTGCAAAAGTGAGAGGCTTTCCAAATGCATTTTTCAAAAGTAGCATACCTGTGGACATCCCGCTTTTCTAATTTTGTACTAAGATGAAACCCTGGGTCAGAATGTTCTCGCTGGCTTTAACGTCGGTCCTTTTGGGCGGATGTGAGGATTGGCGCATGGAATCTTCCGCCCTCACGGCCCACCAATCAGAAATAGCCCAGGGCCCAAACTGCGCCAGCTGTCATGGTTATCCACTCAAAGACACCAACCATTATTTTCATCTATTAAAAACGGAAGCAAACAAACACATCAACGGACCCATCACGTGTTTGGATTGCCATAGCACGGCCATGCGCTTTACGGACGTGACGCTTAAGGACACCCTTTACCGTGACAGCGTGGGTGGGCGATGGTCCACCCTCGAAAACCCAATACTGGCCAACAGGCCTTCCATGGCCGATACCCTTCGCACTTTTAGCCTAGACACTATCCTGGTATTAAATCAGCACAGGCCTATCCGCATGCCCACTCGGGCTGGACCCCAGCTTAAGGTTTGGGAATATATGACTGGGTTAGCCCATCTGAACAATACCGTCGATGTCGTCTTCGACAGCAATGTTTCTTCCCCCGAGGCATTTAACGGCCAGCGTGCGCAATTCAATCTCGCCCAAGAAACCTGCTCGGCTGTAGCTTGCCATGGCAATGCCGAAGCCTACCGCTGGGCCGCGCCCTCTAAGGGCTTGGATTCCTTGCCATAGGCTGACCCAGCATGCTGAAATTTTTTTTACGCGCCGCCTGCATCACAAGTATTATCACCCTAGTGGGTTGCGCGCATCTGAAACGCATGCATTCACATCTCAAGCGCGTGGAACAAAAAGATCGCGAACAGTTGAGCGATCCCATTATGCAATTGATACCGGACCCGATGGGCAGCGGAATGGAGAGCCATAATCTTCCCCGCCGGGAAGGATCAACCGGCGGCAGCTCCGGTTCCGGCGGAGGTTGCGGATGTTGACAAAAATTTTCTGGTCCATCTGGCTGGCCTGTTTGTTCCTCCCCAATTTGGCCCCTGCCAGCTCCACCACTGATAATGGTCTGGAGATGAAATATCTGTATTATTGGGACAAGAATGGTGTCTGGAACCATACGCCTGCATTCTCATTTTTCAAAAAACTGTCCAGCAGTCTAAAACTCAACTGGGATCAGGAGCTTGACATGGTCTCGGGCGCGTCCCGTCGATTGGGCTGGAATAAAATCGGAATTCTAGGTGACAATCAGATCAAGCTCGACGGAATGAGCAGCGCTTCGAAACGGGAAATCCGCCACTCCGAACAAGCCACCCTAGCCTACTCCCGGCAAGGCCGCAACGCTTCCGCCTCCTTTTACTACAGCGATGAACGCGACTACCGTTCCTATTCGCCCGCCTTTTCCGTATCCTGGGATTTCAACGATCGCAACACCACGCTCGGCGCCACCGGGGCACAGTTCTGGGATGCACTAAGGCCGGTAGGTCCTTTCGCTTACCTTGGTGGCCAAAGGGCCATCACTTCAGCCAGCCTTTCCGTAACCCAGGTGCTCACACCTTTATGTCTCGTTTCCTTTACGCTCAATAGCATTCATAGCACCGGCTATCTGGGCCATCCCTACAACCCGGTCATCACGTTCACGGGAAATCTCGTCCTCGAAAACCTACCGGATCGCAGAACCACCTTGGCCTTCTCAGGCAAACTGATTCAAGGCTATCAGCTTTTCCATCAACTGGGCTCCGTGCATCTTGAAGCCAGACATTACCGGGACGATTGGGACTTGATATCAAACACCATCGATGCAGAGTGGTACCAATACTTTATGGACGGCGCCTGGGTGCGTTTACGGGCCCGCGGGTATAAGCAAGGGGCCACCGCTTTCGCACTTACCCGCTATGACGGATCGGAAGTGTATCGCACGCCGGACATGCGCTATTACGCTTTCTCTACCCTGACTGTGGGATTAAAAGTCGGGTCGCGTTTTCCTGAGAGTTGGACCGAATCCGCCTTGCTTCCGGATAGGTGGGATGTAAGCTATGACCATGGCATTAGAGACACCAAAGGGGAATTGGATGGGATAAACCCTACGTACCGTTACCAATTGTTCTCGCCAGATGAGTATTATATTCAGGGCACCTTCATTGCCGGTCTGGGATTTGATTTTTAATTGGGTTTTGATTTTTAAGGAGCAACTCTATGCACGGATTGTACCGTAACCGGCGTATTACCCAAGGCTTTTCCTCTTTAACCTTGGGCCTGATCCTCGCCTTTACCTTTACGAGTTTAGTTCCCACTGCCGCCCTGGCCACACCCTTAAAAAGCTTACCCGCTTTCAAGTTGCCGAACCTGGATGGCAAATTCCAGGAGTCCAAGGAGTGGAAGGGAAAAGTAGTGGTTCTCGATTTCTGGGCGACGTGGTGCACGGGCTGCCGAGAAACCATTCCAATATTGAACCGCCTGGGGGACAAATTCAAAGCCCAAGGTCTTGTCATTGCAGGGGTCAGCTTGGACAAAGACCCCAAAGAAAAAGTGGCCAAGTTCAGTCGAAAATTGAAGATGAATTACCTGATTCTCTTGGACGCGGAAGACACCCTATCCAAGATTTTCGGATTTGAAGGCTTGCCGTCCGTTTATGTATTCGGTCGGGATGGCAACTTACTTAAAGCCATGCCGGGCTATACGGCTTCGCAGGAAAAGGAATTGGAAGCGTTGGTGGAAGGGCAGTTTCCGCCCTCCCCTTGAAACCATTTACTTAGATACGTTCCAAGTTTGCGTTTTGACGGCTTCTCCCACTTTGAGTTTGAATACACCGGCCCCAGCCAAACGCTGCAGTCGATTGGAAAAAACCGACAGTTGATGGGAACCTGCGCCATAGCTGCCTTCCAAGAGCGTTGCTACGAGCCGGCCTTGCGTGTCAAAGGCTTCGAGCACCACAGATTGTGTTTCTTTCAGGGCGAAACCGATTTCCACGGCGCGCGAACCTGGGTTGAATTCCATTGACAGGGCTTTGGAATCCTTGGCTGCGGAGGCGATACCCGTGACGGTAGCTACGGTGAATGTCTGACTGACAAGAACGTAAGGGGCACTGCCACCCGGGGCGGAAACGTTATTTGCATCCGTACAGGCAACACCTGCCATTTGACAAATTCGCAATTTGCCCATGGTCGACACTTGATTGGCAGTGACGGTCCAACTGTAAGTATTGGCATTTGCGGCGTCTTGAAAGTTATTGACTAGGCTTGTCCAAGTGGCCCCACCATCCTTGGAGTAACCGATATCGGTTTTACCTGTATGAAAAGTGCCTACCGACCACTGTACGTCTACCTTATCGCCGACGTGCACGGTTCCACCACCAGCAGGCTTTAAGGATCCGGGGGCAAGATGCGCGCCAGCGAAGGTTGCCATTCCTAGCAAAGCCAATCCCATCAAAGAACTCATTCTGTACATGTTCATTTCTGACTCCGTTTTTTGAGAATTTTTGCCGATCCAGTCCACAAAGAAGATAACCAACAATTTGCCAATTTGGCGGAACTGGGGATTTAACCCATTCTCGGGCGTTCGACACCCTCAGGGTAATTTCGGGGGATTTCGCAGGGCTACCGGTGGTTCTTTAGGTAATTCCGTATCCGGTCCTTGGATATATTCCGATTCGCCCGAGGGCTCTTTCCCATCGCGCCATCTGTCATCTTCCCAAACCAATTGCCAGACGGTTGGAAATGGACCCACGTCAAATTCGGAACGCGCCGGGTAATGCATATCAGCGCCTTTATCGTAATAGGCCGGCTTGTCGATACGAAGAATGGGCAGATTCGCTTTAGGTGCTTTTTCTCCCTTGATGAAAAAATTCGGGCAACCGCCTTTCAAAGTTTTCGGCTGCCACACGCCAGTGACGGGAATATCCTCTCCATCCTTGATGAAAATATCCTGGGCGAGTGGGTAACCGCCAATTTGGCTTGGAAATTTGAACTTGGAGACATCGAAAAGCGGATACGGTAATTGGCCCCAAAGCGCCCCTTCGATATTAAAACACATTGAAATCACCTTCTCAATCCAGCTCCAAAGCGCTTGTGATGGCTGCCCGTGTCCATTATAACCCAACGGTCCGAATTCATATTCGTTTACTCGATCATCAAAAGGTATCTGGAAAGACATCGCGCCACGAATCAATTTAAACCCTTTATGATCAGCATTGCGCAGCCGCGCTAAGCCTTCACGAAGGTCGTCTATATCGCTGTAACAAACTCGCAAAAAATCTGGGAAGCTACCTGTACCCGATCCTTTCCCTACATAGTCGTTAAACCCTTTAGTGAATGCTTCCAGCATTTCCGTCATCCTTGAGATGTACGTCACTGAAGTATGGCGACAATGCAGCCAAAATATTTTCTGCAGCGTTTTGTAATCCGGAACATAATCACCATCTTTCAAACGCGTTCGACTATCCATTGTCAACCTCTTTCATTCTTCTTGACGCTTTTTACGCGTGGATTTCTCCATAATTGTAGCCTTCAGCCGATTTTTACTTTCCACTTCAAAAGGACCTAAATAGTCAGCCTCTGCGTTCATTTTAGGTATGTGCAGGCCAGTGTAAGTGTCGGTCCATTCCGTTGGCTTTTTTTTCAATAATTTTTCTACTGGTACATCCAGTTTTATTAAATGATCATTCAAGGCTTTGGCATTATTGGGATGGTTCATATCGATGAAAAGCTGAGTATGCCCACCCGGTAAGTATTGTCCTAATGTGGCGGGTGCTTTGGGCGAGTTTTCTACCTGACTTGAAGCTTTTCCTTCCCATGCCCAAAGACCAGATTCCGGCACTGTCCATTCAACATAGTAGCCATTCTTATTCCAAGAATCCAAAACAGCCAAGCCTTCACGCCACTGTTGACCCGATTCCGGCAAGGTAAAGACCCACCACTCGCCTGCGACTCGACTGTCTTCGTCAACAATGCGATAAATCTTCTGCCCAGGCGGAATCTTGATCGCCCGCATCGGACCACTGAAACAGGGAATTACTTTATAAGTGACAGCGTTTGATTTCTTATCAATTTTTACATACTTCCCACTCGACAAATCCGGCCAATCATCCCGCTTAACAAACGACTCCCGACCATTTTGCGGGAAGTGCATGTTCTCCACCACCCACTTTTTACCATCCGACACATCAATAAGCCGCGCTTCGATTTCCCGGGTCGAGGATTTCAAATTCTTCGGAATCTCATGCCAATCGCCGTTGTAAACCTGACGCTGCGCCGCCTTGAGGCGCTCGTTCAATTCCTTTAAAGCATCGGGGATCATCGCTTCGCCCTTTTGCGCCAACTCCTGAACCTGGGTTTTCAGGTTCCCTACATATTCCAGCATTCTAGGCGCTAGAAAACCCTTGAGGCTCGACTGTAGCGAGTCAAAAACCAAGTCCAATCGTCGGGTCAACTCACGCCAACGTCCCAACAGTTCCCCGGTATAGCTTTCCAGGTTTAACTCTTGCGCCCATTTCCGCGCATTACCTAGGCCGGTTCGATTGAGGATGGCTACGATTTCCTGAATGTGCTTGGAAGCTTCCGCAGCCTCCTTGCCGCCTTTAAGCAGAAGTTTTCCAACCCCTTTGATAGCACCGCCGATAACGGGGATGAGTGCGAAAAGCATGACGACCAGGGCAAGCCATTCCAGCTTACTTTCCCTTTTCTTGGGATCATGGGCCATTCCAATAATAATGGCCAGAATGTCACGCACCGCTGTCACGTCCCCGACCAAGGGAATCATACCGATCAAGGCATCAACAACAATTTGGCTGACCGTTTGCTTTTGGTTGAAGCCACCCTTAGCTGTACCCCAAATCCAATCCACGGCCTCTATCCCAAACGAGATGGCATCGGGTGGTGTTGGACCACGTTTGGCATTCGGATCCGATAAGGAATCCGCGTCTGACTTGGTAAAGTGGGCTATATAAGCTGGATTGGTGCCATCATCAACAATTGCATAAGGCTTAGGATCCGGTCCGTATCGAACGCGTATCGGCCTTGATCGCATTCCACGCACTTCCGCTTGACCGGAATCATCCAGGTGGCCGCGCAATACGCTACCATCCTCCAGCTCCACTTCATATTCCGCTCCGGCAACGGGAACGTCATCGTGATAAAGATGGTTTAGCTGGAGGACGGGAACTTTAAAGGTGATGTGATGCGTTTTACCGGTTGCGAAACGGGCAGGCTTTGAGGGTTTGCCGTCAAAGCCTAATTCAATTTCGTGATGTTCTTCGTGTTGCGCCATCGATTAACGGACCCATTCAAAAGGAATCTTCAAAACTTTATGTGACGTTTAAAATCTAAAATACTTACTTGGAATGGCCTGTGACCGTGCTCACCTTCCTGCGCTTAGTTTGATTTCCCGTACGCGCAGAAAATGAGTTGTAAAAAAGGGTTCGAATTTTGTTGTCTAAAGGCTTTGTTGTCTAAAGGGTTTTTATCACTTGAACGGCGCCACAACGGAATCCACGGGTACAGCCCCCAATCTCTCCATAAGTTGCCACGTGGTTGTGCTTTCCCGACCCTGTACATTCCGGGCCGAAAACCTAAACGCATACAATCCCGGAGGCGTTGCCACACCTGCTTCATCCCTACCCTCCCAGCGTATAAGGCGCGGAGGCAAATCCTTTCCTTCAAAAACCTTTACGCGCTCGCCCGTTTGGCCTCGCGTTCCCACCGCATGCACTGCCAGCGTCCAATCCTTAATAGGCGCACCGGTAGACAATTGGAAATACACCTGTATCTCTCCAGTCGAATCCGGCTTTAGCATCAACTTATCAGCCTGCACTTCCAACAGGAGAGGAAGCGCATTCAGTTTGTCGCTGCGATGAAAACTAAGGGACAGGGAATGAGACGGCCCATGCTCGCCGATCACATCATCGCCGTTACCGGAATCAAAAGTGTAGCCGCCTATGATTCCGCCCATGCCGGCGGGAAAATTGAGAAAGGATCCGAAAGCGAATCCTGGGTGACCCCGATGGGGAATTAAAAAGGTACCTCGCAGGGCCAACTTGCCATCAGGCAAAAAAGCCGCGCCTAGGGAAAAGGCATGCGCGAAACTGGAGGGCGGCGTGCCCCAAGTTCGAATTTCGTAGAAGGCGTTTGGATCGTGGAAGCGGATTTTCAGCATGTCTATGACGGGGCGACGGAAGCCTACGGCCATAAGGTAACTTCGCAGTGTCCGGTAACCGCCCGGTTCCTGGCCAACTCCCGACTCTTCTAAATTTCGGATTGCCAAGCCCGTCCAAATCGATTTGCGGGGTCTAAGCAGCGCACCCACATCCACATCTACGCCGAATCCCTTTAGCCCCAGGCCCGATCCAATACCCTGGCTATGGACGGAAACGCCCAGCGCTGCCTTGGGATCGATATCCCACGAACCACCGACCAGTATACCCTGTCGTGTTGCGCCGCCCACCTCCCCGCTTCCGGTGGACATTGTGGTGGGTGAGGCTCCCGACCTTCCATCGAAATAGTAACCGAGTGCATAGGTGCTGTGCTCACCGACATTTGAACCGTACAGAAAATACGGCGACATGCCACTGGAAAGACCCATCATACCGGCTTCAGCTTCAAAGCCATCGGAAATGGAAAGTGCTGCTGGATTTATGAATAACGCATTTGGCCCCGCCCTAAAAGCCACCCCTCCACCGGAAAAGCCACCCGCACCGGTTCCCAGTGGTGGCTCCGGCAAGATTGGACGCGACGAGGCGTTTTGCGCGAGCAAACAAACGACCACGGACAGGGTCGCAAAGCTGAGTTGGGTAGCGACGCTCCGATAGGCAGAGATGTTTCTAAGGCTCGCAGTGGTCAGCGGGGTAGGGCTTTTCACCTAGGGATTATAAGGTCCCGAGCTGCCGTGTTGCAACCGCTTACGGTTATTGGCCGTCCTTGAGGATGCGCAGCGGCATTACGATAAAGAAATACGTCGGGTTCTCGATGGCGGGTTCAATAATGAGCGCGCCCAAGGCATTGTTGAATTTGAACACAACGTCCTCGGTTGGGATAAGCCGAAAAACCTCAAGTAAATAATTGGCATTAATGCCCACATCCACCGCATCGCCAGAATATTCCATCGGAAGTGCTTCCTCAGAATCACCGCCCAAATCCTGGTTTTTGGCCGACAAGGCAAGCTCGCGATCCTGAAACCCGAAAACGACCAATTTGGTCTTGGCATTGGCCATGGTTGCCACGCGCCTTACCACGGAGGCCATATGCTCGCGATTGGCGGTCATTTTTTTTGAAAAGTCCTTGGGGATGACATTTTCATAGTTGGGATAAGGGCCTTCGATGAGCTTGGAGAAAACGGTGATGGTTTCCGTACTGAACCGGGCGTTGGCAGTGCCAATTTCCACCTGAATGGGAAGTTCCGGATCCTCGGAAAGCCGCAGGATTTGCTGCAGCGCTTTGGGCGGCAGAATCACTCCCGGCTGTGCGGTAAGCCCGGAAACCGGTGTCCAAGCTTTGCCGAGTCGATGGCCATCAGTGGCGACCATTT
>JAYSRH010000011.1:0-2259 GCA_043721115.1 Fibrobacteria bacterium
TGATTGGATCCTGGGCTACCGGCATTAACGGAAAGGGAAATATCGGAAAGGGAATTAACGAAATGAGAAGCAGATGGTTTTAGCATCTACCAATGGTAACCTCTGGGGATTAAGGTTGGTAGGCCAGTAATCTGACCATGCGTTCGGACCGTCCTTCTAGATCCATGGAAGTCGGATATATTTCTTCCCACAAAATATCGACCTCGGTTTTTGGAGCAAAGGGTCGGGAACTGTCCGCAATGAGGACCAGGCTTCCATTTTTCCTGGCTTGACTCAACCAAGGTAACATTGCCTGAGAAACAGTCCGATCATAGAAAAGATCGCTGACCAGTATCACTTCGGCTGCGAGCGGTGGTGGATACTGCAATAGATTTCCATTTTCCACTGCCAAGTGGAGGCTATTTGCAACCGCATTGCGAAAAGAAATTTCTAATGCTATCGGATCGATATCATTTGCCGTTACTGTTAGGGCGCCTGCATTTAGCGCTGCCAAGCTGGCAATGCCTCCACCACAGCCTAAATCCAACACCGTCTTATTTTTAACCAATGCAGGAGTGGCCAATAAAAATTTGCTCAAAAGCAGTGCGGCAGGCCAAACTGTAGCCCAGTAAGGTACGTCCTGTTTGACTCCGCTTTCCCGCTCCCAGGCCATCCAAAGGGCGAATACGTCCTCAGCCTGATGGGCCACAATGGCCGGGCATCCCGGAACCGGGGTCAGGGGTGCCAAGGTGGTTAAAAGTGCCGTAGATGGTGAATGCGAGAAAAATTGCAACCGGGACTCCGTTTTAGGGTGCTCCCAAACCGGAAGTAATCCGGCTGACAATATAACTCATCCAGGCCTAACTATATTTGTCTCGTCGGCGGGTTTCTGCGGACCACGTAATTAGGTAGAACGTATGGAACTCAGTACTGCACTCAAACACGATTACACCTCCTGGTACGCTCTAAATTATCCCAAATTGAGCGGACATGGCCTTTGGCTGCGGGGTGGGGAATGGAATACCTTGCCGGCCGTGGAGTGGGAGCGACGCCCGACCAAAGTGATGGTGGCTCGCCTTTCCACTTACCTGGACACATCCGAGTCCTTCACCCATCCGTTATTGTATCAAGTGTTGGCGGATCTACCGGATATTTTTCCCGATATGGCATTTCTTCCCCCACCGAAGGACGCGGAGGTTATGACAAAAAACCAGGTTCCCTGGTTGTTGGGAACGCAGTCGAAACGCGGAGTCATGGCATTTGACGTGGTGGCTTTCAGCAATGCCATTGTTCAAGAGTTGGTCAATCTGCCGTCACTATTGGTTCATAGTGGAATACCCATGGCCTTGAAGGATAGACTGGATCGGGAGGATGTCCCTTTGCTGCTTCTGGGCGGGGCCAATGCCTATCATGCTTCCCTGCTGGATCACGACGATTCCCCTGTGGATGGAATTTTTACCGGCGAGCAAATCGAAGACATCCAAATTTTGATGAACATTTGCGCTAAGGCCAAGCAATTGGGCACCTCCAAGCGCGACTTGTTGGATCAGCTTTTGACAGTACCCGGATTTGCCCAACCCGGTAAAGCAAATCGCAGTCGGAAACGGAATAATGAAACCCTGGACTTGCGCAAAGTAGGCCCCGCCAGACCTGTGATTTATAAACTCGAAGGCTTGGGCAAGGAACCTGTGGCTATTAGCCGCGGTTGTCCGGCATTCTGTTCCTTTTGCGCGGAAAGTTTTGACACCAAGCCCTACCGGGAAAACCCGATGGATGCGGTGGTGACCAATGCCTTGAAGCTCAAGCGGGACATGGGTCTCGAAGGCATCGACTTGTTCAGTTTCAATTTCAATTTCTATCAGGATCTCTATCCATTGTTGGAAAAACTTTCGCCGCATTTCAGCGCTATCGGACTCAAAAGTCAACGCTTTGATATGATAGCCCGTGACCCAGCCATCCTAGATTATTTGCGAGCCGTGGAAAAAGGAAGTTTGACTTTCGGCATGGAAGGTATTTCCCAACGCTTGCGCAGGTACTTGCAAAAAGGGTTGGATGAACCGGATTTGTGGAAGGCGTTAACGGCCGTGTTGAAACGGCCCTTGCGGGAGCTCAAGGTCTTTTTGATATGCACAGGCCTGGAGGCGGAAGAGGATTATGTCGAGTTCGCGGATTTTGTAAAACGCATGCCGGATGTGATGCGTCAATCCGGTGGGACGCCGCGCGTGGTTTTTAGCGCCACACCGCTAGTGCGCTTTCCTTGGACGCCGTTGGAATTTGCTC
>JAYSRH010000012.1:0-16295 GCA_043721115.1 Fibrobacteria bacterium
ATAGCTTTCTTATCGGAACTAAGGGGCGCCATAACCCTGAATCTAATTGGACAAGCCCTGATCAAATCCTTAACTTTTTCCTGGATCATCACTTTGGTGGCCATAAATCGGGGTTTGAACGTACGTGGGGGCGCGGATGCAGTGGGCAAAGCCACCACTTCCTGCGTGGTCACGTGTATTTTTTCCATTATACTTGCAGACGCCGTTTTTTCTTTCATCTTTTACTACTAAGCATGAGGCTAACATGATGGCAAATCCGCAAGGATATCCGGAGTCCAAACTCAAGGTTGCCAACCTAAAGGCTGGGTATGGCGGAAAAACTGTCCTTGAAGATGTGAGTATGGAAGTCGCCACAGGTGAAATCCGCGTCATCCTGGGAGCCTCCGGTTGCGGCAAGTCCACGTTGTTGAAAAACGTGATTGGATTGGAAAAACCGCTCAGCGGCACAATCAGTTTATTCGGGCAAACCATAGATTGGTTCGACGGGAAATCCACCACTGTCATGATGAGAAAAATTGGGGTGCTGTTTCAGGGAGGTGCCCTGTTGTCGTCGCTTTCCGTAGGGGAAAATGTTGCCTTGCCACTGCGCATTCACAATCCCGAACTTCCCCTTGACTTGGTACAGGATTTGGTGCATTTAAAATTGGAACAGGTAAAATTGGGCGGTGCCTATCACAAACTGCCAAATGAACTCTCCGGAGGTATGCGCAAACGAGCCGGCCTGGCCCGCGCCATTGTTACGGATCCGGAACTGCTGTTTTGTGATGAACCTTCTGCAGGACTGGACCCGGTAACCTCTAGGGAGCTGGACGATTTATTGCTCGAATTGAAGGATACCCTGGGCATTACCATGGTAGTGGTCACCCACGAACTCGATTCCATCCGGACCATAAGTGATAACCTCACCTTTCTTTCGAATGGCAGGGTTATCTTTGATGGCGCCTTCGCCGCCGCTGAATCTACAGGGCCACAAGAGGTTCGGGATTTTCTGGCTCGTAAGAGCGCCATGAGCGCACGCGCGGCAAAACAAGTGCATTTTACCCTGGAGAATACATGAACCAGCCGACAAGGCCAAAAACCAAGGGATACTTGCCATGGATGTGAGCAAATCCGAAAAGGCGCGTTTGGGTGCCTTCCTATTGATTTCCGTCGGGATTCTCATTGCCATATTATTCACCATGGTGGGTGGTCGTCTTTTTGTACAAAAAGTAGCCTATTTTACGCGGCTCGAAGAATCAGTAAGCGGTTTAGAGCTGGGTACGCCGGTTAAGCAAAACGGTGTGGAAGTAGGTAACATTTCCGTTATAACCACGGACTCCACCGATATCACAAAGTCCATCGTGCACTTTGAGGTTAAAAAAGGAACGCCAATGAAATCCGACATGACCGCCTCCATGGGCAGCTATGGCATCACCGGACTCAAGTACATTGAAATTACCGGTGGGACGTATTCCTCCGCTGATGTTCCTCCCGGCGGAGAATTGAAATCCGAACTCTCCATTTGGGGCAAAATCACTTTACGTGCGGACTCGATAGCGGTTAAAGTGGATCACTTACTGGGCAATGTCATCGGAATCACTGAAGCACAAAATAAGCAGCATATCGACCGACTGATCAAAAGCTCCGCCAACCTGAGTGCAAGCCTGGATAGCTTGACCATGGATATTGTCCATATCAAGCCCGGCAAGCGCATAGACGGCATCCTGACCCAGTTAGAGGCCGCCTCCAAAGACATCAAAGTAAAAATCCAGAATGCGGAAATCGATCAAACCGTTCATGCATATCGCCAAGCTGCAGAAGGTATAACCGGTGTCACTCAGAAACTGGATTTGACCGTTCTCAGGGTTCAAGAAGATTTGGCCCAGAGCATGACAAACCTTAAAGAAACCATGAAGAATATGAATACCTTCAGTCGTCAAGTCAAAGAGAACCCCTCCGTGCTGCTCAGGGGCGAGGATAAGCAGGAGCGCCATAAATGAAAAGTTTTTCTTTACGATCGTACCGGATTTTTGCCGGAGCGACTTTAGCGTTGACATTGGCATTGACGGGTTGTTTTTTTGCCAAGCCGGCCGACACGAAATATTATGTCATCGATTACATTCCAACTCCGACGAAGGCCAGGCTGGAAAAGGGGCCATATCCCTATGTGCTGCGCATGCGAGACTGCAATATAGCCGAGACTTATCGCCGACCACAAATCGTGTATCGCCAAAGCGCAAACCAAATGGAGTTTTACGGGTACCATCTTTGGGCGGTTGATCCGGATCGCATGATCGGGGACCTGGTCATCAAGCACCTTAAAACCGTGCACCTCTTTGAAAACGTGACTCGCACTGTGGAAACCTACGTTCCCGATCATTATTTGGGATGCGACATCCAAGCCATCGAAGAATATGACAACCAGGATTCCTGGTATGCTCATTTAGCCATGGAATACCAACTTGAGGACGCTAAGACCAATCAGATCCTTTGGAAAAAATCCTATGATCTCAGAAAAAAAGTGTCCCAACACGAGCCAGTGTATGTGGTACGGGAACTCACTGTGCTGTTGGAAACCATCAATGACCGCATGACCCAGGAATTGGAAGTTCTATTGGATGAAATAAAATACAACCATGATATGGCATTAAAAGACAGCCTATCACGGACGGCTGAGGCCAAAAAAATCGTCCCTGCCGCGAGTATACCCGCTTCCACGGACTCTTCCCAGCCCCCTTCCCAAACCGTCTCCCCCATTAAAAAAACCAAACACAAGGTCAAGCCTTGATAAAAGTGTTTCCAAGCACCATGGCTTTGCGCCACTTTATCCTCATCGTTATGCTGGCCGTTCTACCTGTTTTGGCTGTACCCATCGGCGATTTGCCTGGCGAAGATATTTCCGCTTTACCGAGTCCATCCAATCCATCTATTGAAAAACCTAAACAACCCACTGTGATTACGCGGACTAACAGTTGGCTCGCTCCTCCCATTGAGGAACAGTTGTCCAGGGACCGGGTCCTTATTCCACTGGGCAGAGGCGCATTATTTATCCCGAGCTTTTCTGAACCCCGTCGCGAACCGGAAGTCACCCTCTTCAACGCAAGCGGGAGTGAAGTGCAAGATGGTCAATCCGGTGAACGCATTCTACTCGACTCAGGTGCGTACACGGTGCGCTTTGGTTCCGGGACCAAGGGCCAACAAATTTCAATGCAGGTTACGATTTCCGAAGGCCATACTGTAGTGGAAGAACCGGTTTGGGCCGGACTAATAGTGGAAACTCTACTTCCTAACGGACTGTACATAGACGGACAATATGAAGTGATTCGCATGGGCAAATGGATCAATTACGGCAAAGGCCATGGATTGAAATCCGAGCGCCTCCAGGATATAAAGACTTGGATATTACCGCCTGGACTGTACCGAATCAGCAAACCCGGCGAAGGGTTCAGCTCCTTACGCAATTACATCACCGTGCAACTCAATCCAGGTGAACTACATAAAATCGAAATTATTTTCGATAAAGTAGGCGGTGACATTGTCTCCGGTGGTGCAAAGACCTTGAACGCACGGGTCAAAGTCGGCAGCAATTGGAGCTTTGGTGTTAGGGCGGGCGGGAATGTCAATCTTGCCCGAGTGACAGATGATGTGGGCGTTCGTAATGAAGCTTTGCAGGTTTCTAGCGACGCTCGTTTGCAGGTTCTTTTCGACAATGTCCGCTACCTGGGTATCAGTGAATTGTTGTTACAGGATAACTTCAGCAAAGCCAAAGGACGACCTTTTGTAGTAACTTCAGACTTGGCGAACCTACGCACTAACTGGGTCCGGCGACTCAACACCTGGCTGGGTCCCTATGTGCGGGGATCGGTGGAAAGTCACCTTTTTCCACGCAACGCCGATCGGGACACGATCTACTTAATTCATTCGAGAGGGGTACCTAGCCTTTCCACGTCAGCGGGTAATTTAGATAGTACCGTCTATGATACCGTCACGGTCCCAGGCTCAAAGGATTTTGAAACGAAACCGGTTTTGGACCCGATGAAGTTTTCCGAAGGCGTGGGTGTGAATATTGAATTCCTTTCCCGGTATTATCTGGAGGCCAACACCCAAATTGGCATGGCAGGTAGACAAAATATCGCCAACAACAGTTATGTGGGCAGCAATGACAGCACATATACCCGAGGACAATCCAAATATGAAATCGGCGCAGAAAACACTTTGAACGCCATCTTCCGACTGGGTTCACAGGCCACCCTCGACCTTCGGACGGAGATTTTCTTCCCCAATGCCAACATCACCAACCTCCGATTGGACGATCTGACCGCGGACCTAAGATTTTTCTTAAGTCGCAACTTGGAAATCGGATATATTTACCAAGTCAAGGAAAGTACGGAAAAGGTGAAGAACCGTTACCCTTCTTCACATATTATTTCCTTGCGGCTTTCCTTCAACTTCTGATTTGAGCGGCCAATACCCGCAGGTAAGCCTCGGCGGACGCATTAAAATCCCAAATGTATCGATTGGGCTTAACTCCCATGCCCCCTTCGACAACCCGCTTGACCAAGTTGGTCAATTCCATTAAATCGCCATAAAGTTCTACCGGAACCCCTTCCGCTTTTAGATAGCGTGTCAGCGGCAAATCACTCGCCAGCAGCGGTTTGCCCAGGTGAATGAGATTGAGAAGCGAACTGCTATTGCTCTTGAATCGCATGGGACAGATAAACAGGTCGCATAGCCGTAGATGCGCAAACAGTTTTTCTTCCGGCAAGTAACCTGTAATGTGCACTCGTTTGGATAAGCCCCGCTTTGCCGCCTCTATTTTCGGATTAAAAATTTCCTCCGTTCCTGGTCGAGGCCCACCTACTATCATGAGGCAGACACCAGGTTTCAATTTTTCCAATAGGTCAAAGACCATGGAATAGTCGAGTCCGGGATTGAGGAATCCGAAAATCCCCAACACGGTGGTGGTCCCTTCCGGAAAAAGGGATTCGCGTGTTGGCGCTTGTCCAGCGGCGATTGGAGTTGCCAAATCAGGAGACAGTGGAGTAAAAAATGCGAGCGGTACAGGGTTGAGGATTTTATTACCGGCCAAGGGCTTCAAAATATCGAAACCGGGACCGGAAAGCGGGATCACCCCATGTGCTTCATAGGCTCTACGTTGCAAGGATTTTTCCTGGGCGTACTCACGATGACGCCAATGGTACACAAAACGTTTTAATGCCAATAAGGGTGGAAAGGAAGACCATATTGCATGGTAAGGATAAGCAAAGGGATCGTCAGCATAGACTTCATGGGGCACGACAAAAACCCGGCCTGGAAATTTTTTAGACAGCTGCAACAAGAAATCCTTTTCCGGGACCAGCGATCGTTCATACTGAACCAAAAGGGCCTGACACTTGGACAAGGCATTCTCACTTGGGGTCTTATGACCTAAGGCACTGGTCTTATCACTTAAGGCACTCCCGTAGGGCACAAAAACCAATTCGCATTTTTGGGAAAGAGCAAGAGCCAATCGCGCCGTATAATCGGAAATGCCGCAGGGCTGGGTTTGATCCGGGCCAATCAATCCGATGCGCAAGCTCCCGGTCATGACTGGTTTTTAGGCCTATTTATGCTTACGATGGGCGCGCTCGGACACAACCATAGTGTCATCCGGTACCGATGAGGTAATCCAGCAGTTACCTCCAATGACGCTGCCTTGACCAATCGTCGTGTCTCCACCCAATACCGTGGCACCAGCATAAATGGTGACATTGTCTCCAATGTTCGGATGCCGTTTTATCCCCTTGATGGGATTTCCATCGCTGTCCTTTGGGAAACTCAAAGCGCCCAAAGTAACGCCTTGATACAACTTGACACCCCTTCCGAGCACGGCCGTCTCCCCTATCACCACGCCTGTCCCATGATCGATGAAAAAGCCGGAACCTATAGTGGCCCCGGGATGAATGTCCACGCCTGTGCGGAAATGGGCAACCTCGCTAAGCATGCGCGGGATCAAAGGAACCTTAGCCAGATAAAGCTCGTGGGCGACGCGATGGGCAACGATAGCCTGCACAAAAGGATAACTCATAAGCACTTCCACCACGGAACTGGCAGCCGGATCCCCTTCATATGCGGCAAGCAAATCCTGCCCCAGTGCTTGCCTGATAAGCGGTAGGGATTCCAAAAGCCTTCGGGTTATTTCACACCCTTTAACTGCATGCGCGTCACAACGCGGATCCCCGGAAATAATTGGACTCTCCAAGGAAGCCAGATAATCCAGCGCCATGCCGATATGGCCGGCTAGGGACTCTTGGATGGATGCGAGGCTTTCCTTCAAAAAATTCCCCAGTTCCTCTGCCCGGACGCGCTGATTTCCAAATACACCGGGAAAAAGAACGGAAAGAAGTTGATCTAAAACCTGTCCAATTGCCTCACGACTGGGCAACTTACAGCCGTCCCAAATATTGGCGAGGTGATCTTCAGTAATGGCTTGCGACAGTTTTTCTGCCAGCCCGTCTAAACCGTGTGTTTGCGCCGGAGCGCCCGTATTTTTCATGATATTACCTGGATAAAATATACTTGCAAACCGATTTCTAATTTGAAAAGGATATGAAGATTTTTGTCGATGAAAACATACCCTTTGGGCTGGAGGCGTTTGCCACGCATGGCCAAGTGATCCGGTTTCCCGGCAGAAGCCTTAAGTCTACGGATTTGACCCATGCCGACGCACTTATTATTCGGTCTATCACCAAAATCAACGCCAGTCTCCTTTCCGGCACCTCGGTACGGTTTGTCGCTACGGCCACCATCGGAACCGATCATGTCGATGGCGCCTACCTCCAGGAACAGGGTATTGGATTCGCCTCGGCCCCTGGCTGCAATGCCAATTCCGTAGGCGAATACGTAAGCGCGGCCTTGACTCGATTGGAAGTGGAAAAAGGACTGACGTTGTCGGGCAAAGTTTTGGGGATAATTGGGTATGGCCATGTCGGAAAAAACGTAGCGGACAAGGCCCAGTCATTGGGCCTAAAAGTTCTTTATTGTGATCCCCCATTGCGCGATCTTGCCCGGAAAGAAAATGCCGACGCCGACTCGTATTCGTCCTTGGAAACCATTCTGGAAAAAAGCGACATTATCAGCCTCCATGTACCCTTGGTTAAAGACGGGCCTTATCCAACCTTTGGCATGGTGGACGCTGATTTTTTTCAGAAATTGAGTCGACCTATCGTGTTGCTCAACACCTGTCGAGGTGAAATCATCCACGAACCGGCTTTGGAAAGCGCCATGAAAATGGGTCGCGTCAAACATCTGGTGCTGGATGTATTCGCAGGCGAGCCGAATATTAATGCCAAATTGGCCAGCTCGGCGGATATCATTACACCCCATATCGCCGGATATTCCTTGCAAGGCAAGGTCAATGGAATGGTTCAAGTTTACCAGGCTTTCTGCCGTTTTTTTGACCTGGAGATCGGATGGTATGCCACCTATCCCGGCCCCGCCATTCCAGAAATACGTTATCCGACCATGGGTTCCGATGCCGTGGGTTCAAGCGTAATGACCGATGCAGCCTTTCGTCAGCGGTGTATATCTAAAGCTTATGACATGCTCTCTGATGAAAAACGACTGCGACAATCCTTATTCCAGTCCGATCCAGGCAAGGCCTTCGATGTGTTGAGACGCGAGTATCCGATCCGTCATGAATTCAGCCAATACACTGTTCACGACCTTCCACCAGAAAAGCGGGAACTCTACTCCCAGTTGGCCAAGTTGGGCTTCAAAATCCTTTAATACTTCGAGTTCTGGCAAGTGAACGCCGGTAATTTTTAGAGTAGAGATTTCGGGCTGAATCCATTACTATGGGATAAGGATTCCTGGATTCATAGAACCGGCGAATGAGTGGGTGGAAGGGACGGCCATGAAGAATACAATCTCCGAACAAACGTCCATGCGTATCCTTTTAAAGCGGCGTCCTGCGGCTATCGGCCTTTTGAACAAACGTAAGGTTCGTTTCTGGGATGCATTGGACAAGCCCGTGTGGGAGGTCCTTCGCCCCCAAGGACTGGAGGATTTTCTTGAGGAAGTTTCCAATACGCACCAAGCGGATCCGGACACCGAGTGGTCGGCCATGCCCTTGTATGTTCTAGTGGATTATTTGACCCAGGAACATCGCACCCTGTTAACGGAGGAGTTCACTGAGATGAACCACCTTTTTAATATCTATTGCTTGTCTGAGGCGCGTGAGACCGTTTCCCTGAAGGAACTACAGTCCACTTTTAATGCTTTTCAAATTGATTTTGAATCGCATATTGAAGCCGAGGAGACCACTCTATTTCCCAAGATTCTGAGGTATGAAGCGTGCCAAGTGGATCGAAACGTGCACCCTGAATTTCATCGTGGTTCCCTGCAAATGTATCCCTCTACCCATCAGGCTAAAGTGGATCGCCAATTCTTCAAGGATGCGGATAGCCTAGCACTGCGGTTAAAATCTTTGGCTTCCCAATTTCAGGAATCGGCCGTAGTCGGACAATTGGCCGAATTAATGGAATCTTTGAGGATTAAGCTCGCCGAGCATGCGAACCTGACTGGAAATTCCCTGCTTCCCATTGCTTGTGAGTTGGAGCGCAGCCTCTACAATAGGACCATAGACGGGGATCCGGCCCTGGCTGTGTCCACCCGCGGCCCTATGGATTCCGGCATTATGCGTCTCAACCTCGGCTAGCCTAAAGCCCAATCCTGGCTTGAGGAATCGCGCCCCAGCGATTACATTGGATCACCTAAATTTCACGATTATTGCGGGTTTCAAGAAACAGGAGCACT
Source organism: Fibrobacteria bacterium (assembly GCA_043721115.1). Taxonomy (GTDB): domain Bacteria; phylum Fibrobacterota; class Fibrobacteria; order UBA11236; family UBA11236; genus Chersky-265. The sequence goes on from JAYSRH010000012.1 coordinate 8,776, forward strand.
TATGGCGAAAGCGCCGAAATACGTTTATTACTTCGGAAAAGGCAAATCGGAGGGCGATGCCTCCATGAAAAATCTTTTGGGTGGCAAAGGAGCCAATCTCGCGGATATGGCCTATATCGGCCTTCCGGTGCCTCCTGGATTTACGCTGACCACGGAAGTCTGCACCGACTTTTACAAAAACAAGCAGAAATATCCTGCCGGCCTCAAAGAACAAGTCCAAGCTCACTTGGCCCAGGTTGAAAAGGACATGGGCAAGAAGTTCAACGATCCCAAAAATCCACTCTTGGTTTCCGTTCGATCCGGCGCTCGCGTTTCCATGCCGGGTATGATGGACACGGTGCTCAATCTTGGCCTTAATGACAAAACCGTTGAGGGCCTTATCGCCGTTTCCGGCGATGCCCGTTTCGCTTATGACTCCTATCGCAGGTTTGTACAGATGTATTCCGATGTGGTTCTGGGCGTGCACACCGACTACTTCGAAGCTGCGCTCCATGATGCCAAGCATGCCGCCAATGTTAAAGAAGACACGGATCTTACCGCAGATCAATTGAAAACCTTGGTGTCCACCTATAAGGGAATTGTTCTCAAAACTCTCGGCAAACCATTCCCGGAAGATGCGCAGCAGCAGCTCTGGGGCGCCATCGGTGCCGTGTTCCAGTCTTGGATGAGCGAGCGCGCCATCGTGTATCGACGCCTCACCAAAGTATCCGATGAATGGGGAACAGCCGTAAATGTTCAGGCCATGGTCTTCGGAAATGCCGGTAATGATTGCGCCACTGGCGTGGCCTTTACCCGCAATCCTTCCACGGGCGAACGCAAGTACTACGGCGAATATCTAATCAATGCGCAAGGCGAAGATGTGGTGGCCGGTATCCGAACCCCACAACCCGTTACCAAGATCGCAAAGAAGTCCAAGGACGAAGTGGCGCTGGAAGAAGTGATGCCCAAGGCCTACAAGGAATTGGCCCAGACCTTTGAAATTCTTGAAAAGCATTATCGCGATATGCAGGATATCGAATTCACTATCGAGCACAACCGCCTGTTTATGCTCCAGACCCGTAACGGCAAAAGAACCGGTGCTGCTGCCGTTCGCATCGCTGTTGAAATGGTAAAAGAAAAGTTGATTTCGAAAGAAGAAGCCATCCTCCGTGTGGACGCCAACTCGCTCAATCAGTTGTTACACCCTTCCTTTGATCCCAAAGCGGAAAAAACCGTCGTGGCAACGGGCCTTCCCGCCTCGCCGGGCGCAGCTACAGGTCAAATCGTCTTTACCGCCAAGGACTCGGTCCATTGGGGTGAAGAAGGTAAGGTAACCATCCTGGTACGTCAGGAAACGTCTCCGGAAGATATTGAAGGCATGGTTTCGGCTCAAGGTATTCTTACTGGCCGTGGAGGCATGACCTCGCATGCGGCCGTGGTGGCCCGTGGCATGGGCAAAACTTGCGTAGCTGGCTGCTCCAGCCTGCTTATCGACTCACAGGAAAAAATCGTCAAGGTCGGTGGCCATGTGCTGCGCGAAGGCGATTGGATCTCCATCAACGGTTCGACCGGTGAAGTGATGTTGGGCAAGGTGGAAACTGTGCCCGCTTCTTTGACGGGTGAATTTGGCACCTTTATGACCTGGACGGATGAGCTCAAAAGGTTAGGCGTTCGCGCCAATGCCGATGTTCCCAAGGACGCGCAAGTGGCTGTCAAATTCGGCGCCAAAGGCATTGGCCTCTGCCGCACGGAACACATGTTCTTCGAAGGCGAACGCATCACCTATTTCCGGGAAATGATTCTAGCCAAGGATGTCAACGGACGCAAGCTGGCTTTGGCCAAATTGCTTCCCATCCAGCGCGCTGATTTCGAAGGACTGTTCGTAGCGATGAAGGGCTATCCGGTAACCATTCGCTTGCTCGATCCCCCACTACATGAATTCCTTCCGCATACGGAAGCGGAGCAAGAAGAAATGGCCCGAAACATGGGCGTCAGCAAGGATGAGGTTCGCGAGAAAGTTAATGCTCTGCACGAATTCAATCCAATGCTTGGACACCGCGGTTGCCGTCTCGGCATCACCTATCCGGAAATTTATGACATGCAGGTTCAGGCCATTATCGAAGCCGCCTGTAATCTGAATAAAAAAGGTGGAAAGATTATACCGGAGATTATGATTCCCCTCGTGGGCACGGTAAAAGAATTGACCATTCTCAAAGAGAATGCCAAACGGGTTATCGCCGAGGTGCTTAAAACTGAAAAAGTCAAGAAGCTCGAATATTTGATCGGCACCATGATCGAAATCCCGCGTGCCGCATTGATTGCCGACCAGCTGGCCGTAGAAGCGGATTTCTTCTCCTTTGGAACCAACGATCTCACGCAGATGACTTTCGGCTATAGCCGAGACGATTCCGGTGTCTTCTTACCCGCTTATGTGGAACAGAAGATTCTTGTTGAAGACCCATTCCAGGCTCTCGATCAATCCGGTGTAGGGCAGCTCGTGGAGTTTGGTGTGACGCGTGGTCGTAAAACCAATCCCAAGCTTAAAGTTGGCATTTGCGGAGAACATGGTGGTGAGCCAAGTTCCGTAAAATTCTGCCACGCCATGGGCCTGGATTACGTTAGCTGCTCTCCCTACCGTGTGCCTATCGCCAGGCTCGCTGCTGCGCAAGCAGCGGTGCAGGAACGCCTCGATGCCAAAAAGTCTGCTGCGACCTCCAAACCAACTAAGGCGGGCAAGACAGCCAAGGCAGGAAAGATGGGAAAATCCGGCAAGTCCGCTAAACCAGCAAAGGTGGTAGCAAAAGCCAAGGCTGCACCAAAGACTATCCTCAAACCCAAAACCGTTGTAAAAGCAAAAGTGGCTTCTGCTCTTAAGGGGAAGAAAGCCGCTGGAAAAAAACGCGCTCTGGCATTCGCTTAATCTCAAGTTTGTCTTTGCTTGAGAATTGAAACGAGCTTTACTTTCGTTTCAAAACAACGCAGTGATACTCCAACCCCGCCCCCACAGGCGGGGTTTTTTTTGTCAATGGGTTTAATTTTTTCTGTACACGTTTATTGATGGTAAATAAATGCCAGTCTATTTTACCTCTTCTTTACCAAGTTGTTGGTTCTTATGGGGTTTTCGTGAGTAAAATACTGGAAAAAGTGAAAAACCATTCAAACTTAAACGCGCATTTCACAGTATAATTCTACAGCAAAATGGAACGAACCTTGGTAATATTTAGTCAGCGCATTACCTTTTGTAGAATCATTGCGAGGAATACCCTGGTGCGATCTGAAATCGTTAAGCAATTGGAAGCCGCATTTCAAAGCGACGAACTGGATGAACTGAAAGAATCCATTCTTCCATTCATAACAAAAAATAGGGAAAAGCTGTTACGCTTCGTACAAGAATTCCAGCGCATTGACGGACCCCATCCGCTGGATATGATTATTAAAATATTCATCATCCAACACAACATGCCTTTCAATATGGCTCATTATTTGGCCAGACAATCCAGCACTATCCGGATGGAAATGAATGTTCAAGAGGAGCATGAATTCGCGGAGCGGCAATCGCTTGTGGCCAATTGGATTCGCCAAAAAGCCGCCGCCCATCGCAGCACCTTCATGTTTGAACAGGTATTTTGTTTCGAACGCCTTAAAGGGGACTTGATGCCCTTAATCGAAGACATTTTGAATCTTCAGCCGGTCAATTAAATTTCTGAATGCCGCGTTAATCGGTTTCCGGAGATCTGACCAGCACGCCACGCTTATGCGATTGGATAAAGGTCCGTAAAATTAACCAAAGCCGTTGGTTTTCGTCTTCCAAGGCTATAGCTCTATTTAGTCCGACTTCTGCAGTTGCTTGGCCTTCAGCACTCCACAGACGGTAAAATGCTTTGAGTGCTCTTCCGCTTTCTGAAGACAATCCCACTTTTGCCAAGCCCATTTCATTTAGCCCGGCAAAGCGAAGCGGTTCGCCGAGTGCTTTGGAAAAGGGCAGGATATCCTTATCCACTCTGAGCCCTCCGCCGATAAATGCACCATCTCCGATGGTCACAAATTGATGTATCCCCGTCAGGCCTGATACGACAACTGCATTCCCGATTTTTACATGGCCACCCATTTGCACACCATTGGCGATGATGACTTGATCCCCCAAAAAGCAATCATGAGCGACATGCGTATACGCCATAATCAGACAGTCTTTGCCGATTTCGGTGCATCCTAATTCCCCGGTTCCACGATTAACCGTGACATATTCCCGCAAACAGGTGCCGGCGCCGATGTGCACTTCGGTTTTTTCACCCCGATATTTGAGATCCTGCGGGGCATTGCCCAAGATGACACCGTCGGACAAACTGACACCGGCAGCAAGGGCCACACCAGGATACAGATGGCAGAATGGCCCAATGGAAACACCCGGCGCCAAGTGAACTTCTTCTTCCAAAATTGCATAGGGTCCCACCACCAAATCAGGCGGCAAAACCAGAGAGGAATGCAGTATGGCGGTAGGATGGATCAGCATGACCGGGAGAGAAACCTCAGACCATGGACGCCTTGATAATGGCGTCGGCTACCAATTCGCCGTCAATTTCAGCACGCGTTTTGAGGACTGCGAAACCACGGCGGTATTTATCCAGTTCCGCCGTTAAGGTCAAAATGTGCCCAGGCCTGACGGGACGACGGAATCGCGCTTCCTCAATACCCGCAAAGGCGGGCCGCTTACCCGCCGACTCTTCTGGAAAGGATAAGGCGACTAAAATGCAACTGAGCTGTGCCAACGCTTCGATTTGTAAAACGCCGGGCATCACTGGTTCGCTGGGAAAATGTCCGACAAAGAAGGGTTCGTTAAAAGTCACATTCTTCTGACCGGTAATCGATTTGCCCTTATCAAAGGAAAGGATTCCATCGACCAATAAAAAAGGATAGCGATGCGGAAGCACCTTAAGAATGCCGGCATAATCCATGATGAATTTTGGGTTATCGGACTTGAAAGGGTTTTCCGTGCTATCGCCCATGGCTTCCATTCTCCGCCTGAAAAGGTTGGTTACGGGTAAATCTAATTCAAGGATAGTTTTTCCAGAAGCAGGTGGTTGGTCCAATGACCGCCATTGCGAATCTCGATATCCAGTTTGGGAAGGGCTAGACCCGCCAAAGCCAAATCGCCCAGCACATCGAGGATTTTATGCTTAACGGGTTCGTCCTCCATACGCCAATGCAATTGGTTTAGGAGTGGAAATGCCCCACCCTGCCAGTCGCTGTGACGAGAAAGCAGTGCCTGGTGCTCGGCCTCACTTTCAGCCAAAAGCAGGCCAGAATCCAGCCCAGCCCCTAGCATCTGTCCAACCGTCAAAGCCTGCTCCCATTCACGATGAAATGCGAAAGAGCGGGCCGGCAGAATATCGTTCCAAGCAACTTGCGGATCGTCCAATAGAAAATTCTGGTGTAAAGGCGCGCGATCCAGGATATACCGTATTCTGAAATTGGCTGCTGGCTGGACTCGTACATGGCCATAACTCCAATGATGGTCCCAATGGAGAGGGCAAGGGTATTCGCGCCAGTTCGGCTCAACGGCACGTTGGGGCGTCAGTTGAGAGAGGGCATCGCGGAAACCTAAAGCACTGCCATCCAGACCAGGCAATTCCGAAACATCGCAGCGGATATCCAAGGGCTGATCGGCAAAGAACAATAAGGTTGCAAGCAAATGCTCTGGAGTGCTGATGGAATGGGATTCGGACTCCGGACTGAGTGCTTCCTTAAAAAGAACCGTCGCCCGTTTTGCCTGGCGAGACAATTTAAGCAAATCCTCGATTTCCATGACCGGAAACCCGGGGAATAGAAATTTTGGAGACGCGTCGGAGAGGGTTTCGAAACTCGCCTGTCTAAGGCAAAAATGAAGGTGTCCTGGTTGACCGGAATGAATTCCCGTTCCTGCCAACCTAAGCGTCCGCACCTTATCCATGGCGCGACAAAGGCCTGATATTTTTTTCCGCCAACCGCTTGATGGCTATTTGTTGCTGCCTCCAATCCCGTATTGGACGGGCAGGAAAACCTGCAACAACGGATTTGTCAGGCAAATCCTTGGTTACCCCCGAGCAGGCTGCCACGGAAACATCATTGCCGATATGGAGATGCCCATCTATCGATGCCGCACCTCCCATTTGAAAGCGCTGTCCGATCACCGTAGAGCCCGCTATGCCGGATTGGGACGCTAGCAAAGCGTCTTCACCCACTCGCACGTTGTGGGCGATTTGCACATGGCTGTCCAACTTACAACCTCTGCCTAAGGTTGTAGGATGCAGGACACCCGCGGCAATAACTGAATTGGCTCCGATCCAACAGTCTTCGCCGATTACCACTCCGGCCAAATGCGGCATGGCCAAAAGGCCTCTTTCACCTGGAAAAAAACCAAATCCGGCACTTCCAATAACCGCTCCGGATTGAACGATGCAATTCCTACCGATGTGGCAATGGTCCAATACTCGGGCTCCTGCTTCAATGCGGCTGCCGGATCCGATATACGATCCCTGTCCTACATAAGCCCCTGAACCAATGTAAACGTCCCCTTCCAGAAATCCTTTCACCACGGCTCCAGATTCAATGGAATTGCCATTTTGAAAAGTGGTCCCCCCCTTTGGATGGACAGGCATGTCAGCCGTAATAATAAATGGCTCCGGGCGGAAGAAAAACTCCTGGCACGCAAGGATGAGAGCAGACATCGCGGCATGGATGGAAGAAACCTCAATTGTGTTAAGGGCGTCTGGAGTTGTAACTCCGGGTTCAACGAGAATAATCGCGGCTTTTAACCCTTCGCGCAAACGCAACGGGGCATCCTGACCGAGGAACGTCAACGAATCCTGGTTACTCAAATCCGGGGCCTCAAGGCCCGCAATGTTCAAATCTGGGTTAGAGAAGGAAGTGCTGACAGGATTGGCCCCGGGAAACAAGGCCTGACAATGCCTCAGAATTTCTGCGGCGGGGATGGCGGTCCGGAACCGCAAATTTATTTGGTTTCTTTGTTCAGCACATCAATAACCTTTTGAGTCAGGTCGTTGTCTTTCTTCCAAAACACCACAGCACCAGCCGCTCGGTCAAGAACGAGATCGTATCCCTCTTGATTGGCAACGTCTTGTATGGTTTTCTTGATCTTCTGGATGATGGGACCGGAAAACTCTTCATTCTTTTGGAAAAGTTCTCCATCCTTACCGTAGATCTTTTGGACGAATTGTTCGTATTCGCTCTTGCGTTTGAGAAAATCGGCTTCCATTTCCTTCTTCTTTTCTTCGCTCAGCATCAAGGATTGCTTTTCCAACTTGTCCTTCAGCTCCATCAATTCCTTTTGCTTGGTGGCGGCATCTTGTTCCCATTTTTGTACTTGTTTATCATATTCCTTTTGGGCTTTTTTGGTATCCGCATACTTATCGAACACCAGTTTGGAATCCACATGGGCAATTTTCAAATCCGTGGAATAGGCCACACTGGCAAAAATTAAGCCCATGCATAACAATAATTTTTTCATCGTACCTCCTTAAAATCCTTGCTCTATTACGAAATTG
>JAYSRH010000013.1:0-5643 GCA_043721115.1 Fibrobacteria bacterium
AGACTACAAGACCCCGGACGATGTATATTTACAATCACAAACGAGGAGAAATGCGGCTTAGAAATTAACTTAAAAAGGGCCTTTGACTGTCCAAGCTAATGGGTCCACTTCAAGTTCCTATAAAATTTCAGAAAATGTCCTTCTTAAAATGCTCTATGATTGCGCCGTGATATTTCTGTCTCATTCTGTCCGTTCCTTTACCCCTTTTCAGGTGAGGTTAAGCGGACATTTTGACCTGACCCAAGGGGCTTACCTTCTGTCCAGCATTCGGCAAGCTTTTCTTCTGTCTATCCTATGAAGTTTTGTGGCAAAATGGACAAAACTTAATGGTCGAGAGGCTTTCAAATATTGACTTCCACACCCAAGCCAAAAGCAATCCTGTAGATGATTGTTTCAGGATACCAATTAAAACCGGGTTGGACAGATAGAGCCAAATTCTTGTAATGGAAGCTAGTTGATAAGGTGGACGTAAACCCGTAATACGTCCTATCTCGGATTTCAGTTACGGTAACATGCCCGACTCCATTTACATCCGGTGGAAAAGCATAAAACCGGTAACCCTGACGACCCAGCTCTGTACTATCATAGTTTGCTGTGTTAAACCTGTAAAGCTTTAACTCTAAATATGGGTACTCGGATGGAGCTGCCCAAAAATTCAAAATGGTCTCTTCCGATTTTCCCGATAAATAGGTCATTCCAGCGCTGGTTCCAAGCCGGAAATAACGACCAAACTTCCATGCTTTAGTTAACGATAAATCGTATCCCGTATCGTCAATTTTGAAAATCATGTAGTTTTTACCACCATTATGATTAGATTCGAATCGATGGCGATTAAACTCAACTCCATAGTCTGCGCCCCCAATCCAAGAAATGTTTTGTGACTTGCTCCACGCCTTATAATCACCAGCAGTATAAAAAACTGGGCCTTCAGAGTATTTCATTCTAAATCTATTTTCACCGGAAAAACCAGATGTCAATATAAACACGATAGCCCCTAGAAACAAGAACCGCTGATTCATTATTCTACTCCAATTTAGGGGACGCCACGCTGCGATCCCCTAAAAAATTGTTTAATCCAAGAGAACTATGACCCTTGATTTAGAAAATTATGGGTAAGGCAACTCAGTGACATTTAATTTAAAGTTGCCAACCGACCCATTATATCCATCAACTACCACATAATAGTTTTGTCCTGGAGCCAAATCAGCAACAACGGTGCTTGCACGAAAATTGGGTGTACATGTGAGATCATCATCGATAAAGTAGGGTGTCGAATTCCGTGCATCAAATACTTGAACCATAGTGTCAAAATTCGTTAGAGGGTCACATGTTGAAATACGATATCGCTTTGTAGAAGTGCCAATTGGAGTTAGGCGGTAAGTAACATCCTCACCATCCCCGCCATCCACATCCCAATTATTAACTTTTCCTAAAGTGCTTGAAGCTGCGGAAAAGGGCATAGATGTAATATTATATTCAACTATATTTGGATCCCAAGAAAATGTGAACTGCGCATCCCCCGCGCCAAAGCTTGTCGTAACATTTTGGGGTATTAGCTCAATAGAATTATTCTCCCCCACAGCATCATCATCTCGATCTACCTGATAAGGGATCTCAATTTTTTCTTTTAAGTAAATATTTGCGATCGTTTGTGCAAGCTTTACCACTAGGGTGAGGTCAGCGTCATTATCATCCCTTTCTAGAATTTTTACGCCTATATACCTTGCCATGTCTTCATTATAGTTAAACATATAAGAGCCAACACTATAGGTGTTTTGCTTATAAACACTGTTTTTAACCAGTGACCCCCCTTTTGCAAAATCAGTCACGGGATATAGGGCTACCTCATTTGAACCGTCAAACCAGCCATCATAGTTTGACCCTAATCGAATCGTTTTCCAGGTAATTGGCACTACAGGGGTTAATGCGGCTACGTTTATACTTCCAGATTGTTTTTTCAATGGGTTTGTAGAATCTTTAGCTGGACCAAGGCGCTCCAAACTATGGATCCCACTAGAAATTCGGCCAGTGGTCTCAACAAACAAATCCGGAACAAGGTCACCATCATTATTGGTTCTTTCGTTTTTCGTAATAACAAGAACTGGAAAATTAGGCGGAATTTTTCCGTCAAGCTTAATCTCTTTTAAATCTTGGTCAAAGCCAATGATGGTATCCGTTTTTAGATCGTCCTTGGTAAACGGCTGGTAGGCTACAATAATATTTGCATTTGCATCCCAATCCTCAAAATGAACAGGGCAGGCTACTTGAATTCGAGGAAATGTAGCCATTACATCCGAGAATTTCGTAGCACCGCCATTCGGGAATACGACTTTTTCACTCGTTAATTGATTCAGGTTTTTCAATCCCAATTTTTGGTTGTTGATGTGTTTCCAAATAACATTGAAGTCACCATCAAATTTTTTTCCAATTTCATTCTTTAGAATTTTGGCCAATCCCTTGTCCCTTAATGCAAGAGCGACTGATTTGGCAAAATATTTTGCAATGGCCTCCTGTGCAAGATTGTCCTTGATGTATGATGCGTTTGATTTTGCCAAAGCATTACTCCCTGATAGAAGCTGTGCATCGTCTTCAGATATCGAAATTACTCCAGACTCGGTGCTCAAAACAAGATCGGTACTGGTTGTACTGATTTCTCTGTTGCACCCAAAAAGTCCTAAGCCAAGAAGGGTGTAAACTATTTTTCGTTTCATTTGAAATTCTTTTTTAAATTTGATTAATTATTTTTGAATACTGATTTTTTGGACAGGTAAGTCAGATTTTCATTCATGCTCCTTTGGCTTAATTTAGTCCGTGTAAAATGATTAGGTGCGAATAGTTTCTCTAAGCAAATTCTAAACTCCCGGTATTACTAACGGAATTCCAGAGCAAAAAGTGGGGCCTATGTTTTACAGAAAAAGGAAATTCCAAACAAAAAACCATGCCAGAAACCGAAATCCCGGGTCTTCTTTTAGAAATTGCCTTGATGTGCCCCCTGTGAGACTCGACTATGGCCTTAACGACATACAGACCCAACCCGGTTCCACCCATTTCTTTTTTGGTCGTAAAAAGCGGATGAAACATTTTTCCGATTTGATCTTCGGAGGCGCCAAATCCATCGTCTTCTACCGTAATTCGTAACCAGGGATGTGATACCGCATATTGCACTTGTATATTCCTGGCTCCCGCCTCAAAAGCATTCCGAAATAAGTTCATGAAAACGCGTTCAAGCTTTTCCAAATCGCCAGGTATAAGTGGAACTTCATGCTTTATCCCAATCTGAAAAGCCTCATGACGGTCGTAAAAATGGGTATCGATGCAACCCTGGACTAAATCAACCATATCCAACGACTGGAGAGTTTCGATTCGCGACATAGAAGTTGCCTCCAGGCATTCTCTAGCGATGGAATCGATTTTTTCTGTTGTGCGTTCTAACCGGCCCAAGTGGACTAGCGTGGATTCAGAGAGAGACTCTCTTCGCAGCAAGCGGGCATTGCCGAGTAAACTGCAGGAATAATTCCGCATCTCATGAAAGAGGCATGGCAAGGATTTCTCCCAGTCTTGCTTCGAAAGTAACGGGTTGAATCCAGCCAGTGGTGTACCCGGTTTGGCGCTGCCTTTAGGTGCCCTTAAAGCAATTTGACCATGACGGATAAGCCCGAACCCGAGCAGAATCAAGGCCATGGCCATGCCATCGCCAATCCAAAATGGCGGCGTACGACCCACAGCACGAATGGTTAGGTCTAAGACCCAAAAAGGACAAGCCAAGGTAAGAATCCAAAAAATAAAATGCATTATCACCTCGAATCCTAGGGGAGATTCGCCTTTCCCTGTTTATGTTATGTTGCCCCCGGCATCCGGCTAGCCACATGGTCTGGGCTGCCAAATCCTCGTGGGATTTCGACAAGCAAGAAGTTAATCCAAGATCCTTTAACTGTTTTCATACATTTTCATTACAGGCAAAATGGAGGTATGAGTACCGGAGTATGCACAGGCTTTTATCAACGATTCAAAAACCGATTCATTTTCCAGATAAATTCACGGACCATGGGACCAAGGGCTTCCATAAGAGTCAAGCGGTTTGGGAGTTTTTCGAAATACCGGCTGGTGGAATGGCCCATGCAAAAGTGAATCATCCCATTCTGCCCGGCATCTGGGAGGAGTTAATATTTTGCGGAATAAACCGTGGCCTGAACCTCGCTTTTATCGCAGGATCAAAAGATGCCACCTTTTATACGGGCCAGGTTTTGGATATCCACTTTACCATCCCCACATCAGATGGAACCGTGTACCGTGGCCAAATTCGAAATATTGAACTATTGCCGAACAATTTTATGCGCTTACATTTAAGTCCAGTTCAAGTATCAATGGCTCTGGCAAACGATTTGGCCGCATGGCTTGTTTTTATGGCATGCGTTTCTCCTGCTAAAGTAAAACGATTTGGGTTTCCAATTCGAATTTTCCATGGCCGAATAAAATTATGTTATGCCAGCTCCACGCAAGATTACACCAACGTCTTGGAACTTCGCCGCCAAGCATATACCGGTGCTGGGAAAATAAAATCAAGTGCAACCAGGGAAGAAATGGCAATAGAATTGGACAAGTCCAGTCATATTCTTTGCGCGTACCATGGAGAACGACTTGTGGCAAGTGCAGCAATATTTTATCCGGAATCTGAATCAGTTACTTTACGTTCGGAAACAGCCTTTCCTGGCAATAAATTTCCAAATAGGCACCTGCCAAAGCGAGAAGTAATGGAAATAAATTGCCTTTGTACCGACGAAGAGTACCGCGGTGGGGACCTATTTTTGGTTTTGTATGAGCATCTCTTACAGCAAATGATTCTCTCCAAAAGGAAATGGGTCCTCGCGGTATCAGACTTAAAGCTAAAGCCGATGTATTTGAAACTGGGTTTTCACGATCAACAAGCAAAGGGCGTCTTCCATGGGCAGGAACATCACCTAATTAAATTTTCTAAAAAAATAGCGCTAGTAGCGGATAACATATTATTTAAAACTTGGGCATCCATCTACTACCTGCCGATTAACGACTTGCGAGAAAAAAATCAGCTTAAACTGTCCCCTATAGACAAAGTTCATCTTTTACTCAAACTTCAATTGGCAAAAATAGTAAGAAGGCAGGAAACGAAAATTCGGGAATTGGCTTTCCAATCAGGTTTTAGAGTAGCAAATCGGAGGCTTCACAATGAACCGTATTGATCACATCAAAGAAGAATGGAACCGGGCAAACCAGCGTTTGATGTCAAAAGAATTTTTCTTACGACTGGCAGAAGCTAGTTTAACCAAGGAACATTACGTCGGATTTTTGAAAGAGACTTACCACAATGTCGCACATAACCCGAAAAAAATGGCCCTGTTTCAAGTCAATATTGAAACCGACCATACCGCTCTGGAATCCAAATTCTTGAAACATGCCGCTATGGAAGTTGGGCACGACAAGCTGGTATTGGACGACCTACGCGCGCTCGGAGTTGATCCCAAAAAAGTACGCCAATCCAGGCCGCTACCGACTACCGAAGCATTAACGACGCTACGCCCTTTTGAGTGGAGAGTATTTGAACCCACCACAGTGGAAAAGAATCGCGACGCGGAAATTTTCATAGTTCCTGAATCCTCTCGCTTCCGC
>JAYSRH010000014.1:0-2248 GCA_043721115.1 Fibrobacteria bacterium
GGCACATCACATGGAATCCCTGTCATAGGCTGCACGTGTGCGGTTTGCCTCTCCCCTAACCCCAAGAATCACCGTAACAGAATCGGTATCTGGTTACAGGGAGGCCCTGGCGCATCCGGCGTGATCGATGTCTCCAGCGAGTTCCGGGTTGCGGCACTTGCATATGGGCTGAAGGAAGTGGACTTTGCACTCTTGACACACACCCATTCCGATCATGTTTCAGGTTTAGATGACTTACGAATCTTTTCCCAGAGAACAGGAAAAGGTGTTCCCATTTTCGCCGATTCCCGAACGCTTGCCGATATTCGAGAACGATTTTCCTATGCCTTTCTCCCGCCTAAGGAGTATGGTGGTGGCGTCCCTCAGTATCAGCTCAATGTCCTTTCAGAACCCGTTCATATTGCTGGATTACGGATTACACCTTTACCCGTAATGCATGGGCCCCAGCCTATTCTCGGATTTCGCGTCAATGATTTTGCATTTATAACCGATGTCACGGTCATTCCGGATTCGACACTTGATCTGATGCAAAACCTGGATGTATTGGCATTGGATTGTTTAAGGCGGGAACCGCATTCAACCCATTTGTGTCTGGATCAAGCCATTGCATATGCCGTGAGAATCGGCGCGAAGCGCACTTATTTCATACACATGACCCATGACTTAGAACATGAGGAAACGGAAAAAGAATTGCCTCCATGTCTACATCTCGCCTATGACGGCTTGGAACTGGATTGCCTTTAAAAATTTAAGAGACGAGTTTCGCCCGGTGTTCGGCAAAACTTGGATTTTTCTTGTCGCGCTCCGATAAAAGCGGCAACGCGGAGCCCAAAGGCCACGCTACCTTCAATTCCGCATCATCCCATTGGATACCGGCTTCGGTTGCCCCATTGTATACATTGGAACATTTGTACTGCACTTCCGCCCATTCGGATAGAACCAGAAACCCATGCGCGAATCCCACCGGAATCAAGATTTGCACGGCATCCTCAGCCGAAATTTCCATACCAAAGAACTCTCCATAGGTGCGTGATTGGGGACGAATATCCACGGCCACATCCCAAATTCTGCCTAAAGTACACCGAATTAATTTGGCCTGCCCAGGTTGCGTTTGAAAATGTAGGCCTCGTAAGGTGTGTTGGACGGACCGACTATGATTGTCCTGCACAAAAGTCTCGGTAATTCCCGCAGCCAAGAAGACATCCCTATTATAGGATTCTTGAAACCATCCGCGGCCGTCTTTAAAAATTCGTGGCTGTAATATTAAAACACCGTCTAATGCTGTTTGCTGTATTTCCATGATGAAGTGAAAGTTACTTTTTTTGAATTGACTAGGCAGACGCGAATAGGCATTTTAAGCAACTACCATGCAAATCCCTAGAAAACTTTTAGGAAATTTAGGACTGGTCGTTGTGGCTCCGACCCTATTTTTTCTTTTGTGTGAAGGTGTGCTTTGGATGGCAGGCGTTCAACCCCTGGCACTCACCGAAGACCCCTATGTGGGATATTCCAATTCTCAGCCCCTATTTGTTGAGGAAACTGAGCCGGATGGCCAAATTTTCATGGTCACAAATCCGGTCAAGTTAACGCATTTTAATGCACAGAAATTTCCGCGTAAAAAAGCTCCCGGCACCTACCGAATTTTTAGCGTTGGCGGCTCAACAGCCTATGGACATCCTTGGCGTGATCCCGTTTCCTTTAGTGGCTGGCTGCGTGAACTCCTTCCAGCCGCGGATAACCGCCATCCTTGGGAAGTCATCAATGCCGGCGGAATCAGTTATGCAAGCTACCGTGAAGCCGTACTCATCGCTGAATTGATCCAGTATCAACCCGATCTCTTGCTTGTCTACAGCGGCCACAATGAATTTTTGGAAGAACGCACCTATCGTAAAACTGCCGGCATCCCTGCTTTCATCCGCGATTTGAGCGCCCGGCTCGATCATACCCGAACTTACTCGGCACTAAAAAAGCTGATTCGCTCTGCCCAAAGCCAGAAGGAGCCCTCCACTACATCGCAAGAAAAATCTTCCGTCAAGACGAATGGCTACACGCTTGAAGGGGAGGTGAACGATATCCTCGCCAATACCATCGGCCCCACCTCTTACCGACGTGATGACACCTTGCGACAGGACATTTTGGAACATTACCAGATTTCTTTGGGTCGCATGGCGGAATTGGCGCATTCCGTGGGTGCCGAAGTTATTTTTATGACTACCCCTGGAAATGAAAAAGACTGCTCTCCATTTAA
>JAYSRH010000015.1:0-2236 GCA_043721115.1 Fibrobacteria bacterium
CCTGGAACACCAGCAAAATTGGCCAAGGCTCGCGATGCCTTGGGATTTGTCCGTACCGATGTCTTTTTGATCGAATCTCGTTTTGTGGATCCAACCACATTTGTGGGAGGCAAATGCTTGGATGGAAGTGTTTTGCCCCCAGTCTTCCCGCTTGATGCCGGCCTACCCGTTCTACCAAGCAGCTCCAGTTACTTTCGTGGTGATTTAGGGCCCCTGCAATCGGCTCTAAGCGCATCGGGGAATAAAATTACAGTTGTTAAAGCCGGATCAACGCTTACATCTATCGTCGAATTAAATCCCGCCACGCTTAGAATTGACCCGGAATCGCGTGCGGCGATGGCAGCCAATTTGGATGACCCGTCCCTGGGCTACGTGTTGGTCGGGGAAGCCGGTAAACCAGGTTCGCCTAAGCTTTCCGGCGGCCTGCCAACGGGATTGGCCCAACAATAAAGATTTTTTCAAACCTCGTCTTTGCCTTATTCGGTTATGCCCTCGAAACATTTCTTTTATCGAGCCTATGGTTAAGCTAAATTCAAGTTTTAACATCGGTCGAAAGGTTTAGGCATGCACCCCTCTCCAACTCCCGGTACGCTCAAAGTTGTTTCCTTACTGGAAGGCATTCGTAAGCAAGTGTTAGGCCATATTCAAGGTTTAACCGAAGCACAGGCCTTACTGGTTCCCGACGGATTTCGAAATTCCGTCCATTGGCATATCGGTCATATGCTGCATGTTCAATTAGCCCATTGGTACGTTCGGCGTGGGGAGGCTCTGCCCGTTGACCTAGGATTCCGAAAATATTTCCGAGATGGATCTTCGCCAGAAAATTACGATGCAGATACGCCGACTTTTACCCAAGTGATGGACGTTTATCGTAATTATAGTTTTGATATTGTCGCTAAATATGGATCAATTCTGGAGGCGCCGCTCACCCAAGAGTTTGATTATATGAATTCACATTTTTCTACTGTGGCTGATGACCTTTATCTCCTCATCTACCATGAAGGCGAGCATTATCCCATGGTGCAGCGTTTATTAAATGTTTCATCTCAGTCAACATAATAACATTTACAGCCGGGACGCTTTTACTCAGATCGATCATAGGGGCCCTTTGTGATGCGGTTGATGCGAAGGGTTCCACTACTTTCAACACCCTGTGAGTAAGGTTTCTCCTAGAAAAAATAGCGCATACCTAAACCAACATCCGCGCCAAAATGAGTTCCAGGAAGCACGGATATCCCTGGGCATATTTCAAAAAAAGCATCCAAAGGTGCATTAGGAAACAAGTATTCAATGCCTACTACTCCTCGCACTCCAATACCACCGTGGTTGGCCAAGGCGGCCCACACACCCATTCCATAAAAAACCGGCAATTTACCTTGTGGAACAGGGATCAATCCGAATTCATGCCAAAGGTAGTCTGCATTGAGCGCCAACCAATTTTCCAGTACGTTTAGACCCAAAGTAAGATCGAGCGCATTGGTTTCCCCCAGCCAAATTTTTCCAGAAAGCCCAGACGGATTCCCGGCAATAAAACCCACACCCATATCACCGCCAGTTCTGGCCTGACTTGGCAAAGCCAATCCAATCATTAACATAAAGAAAAGCCCCAAAGGCCCCGTTAATCGCATTTTACCGAAATTGGAAAGAAATGTTGGTTTTTGCATCGTGTTACTCCCGCATAATGAAATCGTGCTAGCGCCCCTCAGGCTATAGGGAATATATCAATAAGCTTTGAAAAACCTGAGTCTGATGCCAATAAAGAAGGGCTTTCCTACTTTAACCACCATGCCAAATCTGGAAAAAATTGTGCTTGTCATTTGCCTTTTGGGCGGCTTTTTATGGATACGTAATCGGTCTCGCTCCATTGACCTCGAAAACCAGATGATGCGATCCATTCTTGGCGTTTTTATTTTCTTGCCAGGTGCCCTAATCGGCGAAAAGTATCTGTTTGAATTGTTCCACTTTGGTCTGTACACGGATATTTTGATCAAGGTCGTGGCAATTTTGGTGACCTTTCTGATCGTTGGTTTCGGATTCTTACGATCGGAAACCGCTCCTTCTTCTGGATCCAACTAATTTCTGGATCCAGCAAGTTTCTGGTAGTAGACTCGCCACACCACCCTTAACGTTTATCCATACTTTCGGCTGCCGCTAACACCAAACGCTCTGTAGCAGGCCAACCCACGCATTCATCCGTCACGGAAACGCCGTACCGCAATAAAGACCTATCTCCAGG
>JAYSRH010000016.1:0-2236 GCA_043721115.1 Fibrobacteria bacterium
TTTGCGAGGGGCCATCGCCGATGCCAAGGGGAATCATGATGAAGCTGTCGCGCTTTATTTGCAGAGCGCGGCAATCACCGGACACTTTACCGTTGGATATGCCCAATGCCTTACCCTGGCAATTAATCAGCAGCAGGAAAACCCAGAGTGGTCGAAGAGCATTCTGCATAAGTTGGTGGAATTACGGCCCGAGATCGAGGATGCCCCAGCCGTCTTACAGGAATTGTTCAATGAGTAGCAGCCAACGAAGCAATGTTGGTCTTAGCCAGTTCATTGGAGGAATCCAGTTGCAGCGCCTTCTGATATAAAGCGAGGGCCGAGTCGGGTTTTCCCAATGACTGCTCCACCATACCCAGGTAATTCAATGCTTTCGATTGGTCGGGCTGCAATGATAAGGAACGGATGAGGTAGGGTTTAGCGGAAACCCCTTTATGTAAATTCAGCAGCGCGAACCCGATCTGGTAGGGATACTCGGGATTGGTGTTGTCCAATTGTTGCAAGACCTCATACACGGCCCGGCCCCTCTCGAAGGCCCCACTTTGCAGGTATAGGGCACCGAGATTCTCTCGCGCCGTTACGTTTTCCGGATCCACCACGGCGGCGATTTCATAATGTTTCACAGCCTCGGACCAATTGCCCTTGTCAGATTCGATCTCGCCAAGAAAAGCGTGACAGAAAGCATAGTTGGAATCGGCCAAGATGGCCCGATTGTAGTATGTCGCCGATGAATCGGGTTTTCCCTCAACCCTGAGGCGCGTAGCCTCCATGAAATTGGCATAGCCGCTCTTTGGCACTAAGTCAGCGAGGTTGTCAGGCTTGCCCCGTCCGCCCGGCGTATTATGCCACCGATATTCCACCGTTGCCATGAGTGCTCCAGTGCTTAAGAAGATGGCCACCATCGCAATATGCAGGAAATTGGATCGGTGTATGAATCTGTTATTGTCGATGGGAAGCCTATCGTCCAAGCCACTCTTTCCATTCCTTTTATCGTCCAACAGTCCAAGATCTTGGCGCACCTTCTGATCGCGTACCTTCCAGATGAATCCATCGGTATAGAAATGGATCAGGCCTGAGGCCGCGAAGATATTTCCGAAGTGAGTAATCCACGATGAATAGAGACTTTGGTTCTCGTAAATATTGATGATGTCCTTGGAATAAACTCCCAGGCAACCGTATAAAATAATGCAGCCGGTATAGATAAGAATGGTCTTGGCATCAGGGCGGAAGAGGTAACGTTCGAAAGCACTTTGCGAAAGTCCTTTGGCCACGCGAGCCTGGTTGTATTTCCAGACGAAGACATTATACTGAAGGTCGTGAAATATTTCCCACATGATTAGGCCGACGATAATGTTCTCGACCTTGAGCATGCACCAGGCCCAAAAGAATAAGCTGACCAGGAGATTGGCGAGCTTGGGAAGATTCCAATAGCCAGAGCGGATCCCGTTGTACAAAAGATTGGCGGCATAGGCTGCGGTCACGACATAGGTGAGATAGAGCCAGGCAGTTTCCAGCGTCTGCACGGGGCCGACTGGAAGCAATGGTCCACCCGCGAGGTAGAATGAACTGAAGATGGCGCTGCTGCGGGAAGGCGACCACAGCATGACTTGTACGAACCAGGTTATGCACATCCAGAAGTCCAGCTTCGCCGTGATGCGGGAGTTGAAGCCTGCCTTGGCGTCGTAAATACGGAGGAAGCCCATGATTTGCATGGAGCCATGCCATATGCTCCAGGTGAGCAGCGCGAATAACATGAAGCCCAGTTTGTAATAAGCGCAGGCACCTGCCAAGAGGATGAAAAGCGATGGCACCAGAATGAGACGCCATTTGAAGCGAAGGAAAATGGACTTGTCGGTATAAGCCCGGATAAAGCCCGGCAGATGATGGCCCGTGGAGCTGATTCCGAGGATGAACAGCTTGAGGGCCGGGAGCATAGCCGCCGTCAGGAACATCTGGAATCCGAAGGCCAGAACCAGGGGCGTGACGATAAAAATGGCAATGTCTACGGCGGGATTGATTACCCAAGCCTTAGGGCGAAAAGCAGCGAAAGACGGCATGTCCTAAATCTAAACTGAATCTCCAAATATTACCGCACAGGACGAGAGCTTTGGCTGATAAAAACAGCAGCGTAACGTTCACCTTATAGTGGACCCCGGTTTTTGGACAGTACCTTTAGTTAATTTTTAGCCCATCTCTTTTCCATAAACAAGGAGAAAAAATGGCAAATAAACGACGTACC
>JAYSRH010000017.1:0-5579 GCA_043721115.1 Fibrobacteria bacterium
GATCGTTATTGCGTCAAGCCCCGCGAAGCCTTAGAGTAGGCAGGATTGCGGCAACCCTGGTTTTGATCCTGTTGAGCGCCTGTATTCAAGGGCCCTGGGACTTCTATCCGTCCAACCCTCCGACCTTCCATGGCATTTATCTTTCCGGTTATGCGCTTTCTGGCAAACCGCTGAATCAGATTTGCTTTGAACACATGCTTGATTTGGCCGAAGAGGCCACTCAGGCCTTTGCTTTCTATGACAGCGCGGATGTCCAGGTTACGGGAAGTTTTAATGGTGCCGTCAGGACTATGAAACTGTTGCCGCAAAAGCACACACCCAATTGTTTCATTGGCGATTCTTCAGCCTTGGTGGAAAGGGGCCAAGCCTATACGCTGGAGGCCAGGATAGTTTGGGACAGCGCTGGTCGCAAGGTCACTTCCCGGTTAACCAGTACAGCCCATGTCCCCGTCCGTTTCTCGATTAGCCGTACGGCGGTTGCGCCCAGCTTGGCAAAAACCGGAGGAGTCCCCAGCAACGTATTTACTTTGGAATTCTTCGCTCAATTGCCAATAAATGTGCAGACCGTAATGATCAAGGAATACGGGGACACCCTACAAAAGCTCCAATCGGATACCGCTGCGCTGGCTGGATACTTTAAGGTCAATGGGACAAAAATCCAAGCGCGATTGTTGGGCCTACTGGAAAAAGACAAGTTCACTTATGATGAAGGAGATACGCTCTTCTACTTGAATGGCGCGCTGAATACCTTATCGCATTACTACACCAGCGATCGTTCATCCGATGTGAATTCCGTACTCATTACCCAACGCTTTGATCCGCAAGGCACGAGACCGGAAACCCGTTTTGACGCAATAATCGGAATACCACCCAAGCCCGGGGACTATTATTTTCCCGGCGACATTCGCCGTTTGATAGTCTACCCGGATGCCAAGGGCCAGCAGGGGTGGAATCTGCTGGACAGCATGGGCGTCGTCAACACTTGGTTTCAAACTATAGGCAATCGACTCTACTTCTATGGATTCGAGCAGGCGTACACGCAGTATCTGACCACCAATGGATTGGATGGAAACGGCCCAGACGCCAGAATCAAACCCAAATTCAATGTCACCGGTGGCGAAGGGGTTTTTGCCGGTGCCATACCGGATTCTTTCGATGTCAATATCATAACCGACCCCCTCACCAAATCCTACCCCCTGCCGGCCGCACACGCCTCCTACTGCGACACCGTAGGCTGGTCATCCAACAAAGATTGCCGGGAGTATTACCGCGGTTACTGCGAGTCGAAAACCTGGGCTCCCTCGGAATGCAAACAGAATGCAGTGGAAGCGTGCCTGGAGGCGGATTTGAACACCAACATACCACTTAAATTGGCTTGCACGCCCGTGGCGGATAGCGCAAGGAAAGACACGCTCCTGTATCGCCGTGCCTCCACCCAGTTCTGCATCGCACATGATTTCACCAGCGCCAATCCAATTTGTGCGGAATATAAAACGCAGTGCCTGGAAACCAAGGGTTCAAATTCTTGCAAGCAAAGCCTTTGGACTTACTGCTTGGACAATAATTGGGAACCGAATCCATGCAAACTTGGGCTAGTCAGTTACTGTAAAGATAAGCCCAGGCTTTCTGAAGTGCTGTGCCGCAATGCGGATGCCTATTGCCGGGCAAATCCCGGCGAGGCTCTGTGCAAATAATGAGAGAAAGAAGGAAACCATAATGGGAATACCAATACGTCCAAAAGCCAGCGCCCTGCGCGCCCGTAGTGGCCTGGCATTTGTCGCCATAGTGGCCGCAGCGGCATTTTGTTTGCCGTTGACACCATGGGCTCAGGAAAGCGATGCTGCCATTCGATTGCAAAGTGATATTCAAAAGGCGAAGTCCGATATGGCTCAAGCCAAAAAAGATATCGCCAAGGCAGATGCCGAAATTGCTAAGACAGATTCATTGCTTAGGGAAGAGGCTGCGCGTGCCTCCCAAAGCGAAGATCGATTGGCGAAGGATCGGGAACGGCGCGAAAAAGAAAATCAGGATTTGCTCAACCGCCTGCACGATGCTCAGGCCAAGGTTAATGGGGAACGAGCCATACAAAGTCGACATATCAATTCAGTGGATGAAACCAAAGCCCGGCAAAAAAGCTTGTCGCTTACTCTAGCAGGCTACTGTGATTCCTTGACGTTACGCATCGGAAACAGTTTGCCATGGGATCGCGAATCGCGATTGGACCGCGCCAAATCTTTGAAAAAGGATTTGGAAAGCGGCAGCGCCTCGGTAGACGAGGGTTTTGCTCGGCTCAATGCCATGGTAAAAGAGGAAGTGAAAGCGGGCGACGAAATAGCCGTATTCAACAAACCCATCACCCGGAAAAATGGAGATGTCGTAAACGCTCAAGTGCTTAAAATTGGAAATCAATGGCTCTTATACATGGATGACGAAGGCAAAAAATTCGGTGTCCTTGAGCGTAAGCCAACCACGAGCGCAGCTAGCGGGTTGCCCGCCTGGACTTGGGAATGGCGTGAAGATCCAAGCTTTATGGAAAAGAATTTAATCCGCACCGCCTTGGAAGTAAAATCCGCCAAGCGTCCACCCCAGTTGGTGTCGCTTAACCTGGGCATTGTCTTAGGTGAATCCAAGGCCGCGAAAGGAGCCAAGTGATGCAGTATTTATGGAAATTGGTTTTCGCAACCGCGATTGTGGCCTCGCCGCTATTCTCCAAGGACGACCCGGACGCCATAAAGCGAAAGGCATTGGAAGACATTCGCCGTGAATTGACATCCTTGGAAAATCTCCGAGCGGAAAAGCTGGAAGCATTGGAAAAGAAAGAAGCCGAACGCTGGGACGCACGCTATCGGCAAGCGGCCCATGCCAAGGAAGGCGAGGAAAAAGCCCGTGCATTGGAAGAAAAGTACGGGCGCTACGCCGGTGACCTCACGCGCGCGGAGGAAGATCTCATCAAAGCCCGGAATGAAACCAAGGATAAGGAAGAAGAAGACAATTCGGCAAAATCCGGATGGGATGGATTCAACGCCTCCCTTAAACGATCCGTGGATATGGCTGCGGAAAATCTTTCCATGGATATTCCCTTAGCTGTGGAAGACCGTAACTTAAAACTTTCCCATGCCGGTGAACTGTTGGTGGGAAAAACTTCCGGCGCAAAAGGCATGGGCGGCACAAATTCCAGGTCCGATGATTTTGGAGCTACAGACGGTGCCTTGCGGGATTTTCTCAGTGTGGGAATGCTGCGCTTCGATTTGACTTTGAATCAATCCATCGCTTCCAAACAGGCGATATTCTCTAACGGTCGTCCAGCCGAAGCCTGGCATCTCCAACTCGGAACCGTTTTTGTCGGTGAACTTGAAAAAGGTCTCGATGGGCATTCTGGGGAATCGCAAATCCTTTTGCGTACCGGGAACCTACAAGGCCGAACCTTTGTCTGGCGCGCCGATTTGGCCCAAGGCTATAATGCTTCCTTGGCTACCGCAATATCTACTGCGGCGCAGGGGAAATCCGAATTGGTCCTACCCGTGGATGTGCTGCAATACAAAAGCATCGGTTCCGGATTCGTTAAAGGACAGGAACAAAAATGGACAACTCGATTCGCAGCTTGGTTCAAAGCTGGAGGCGTCACCCTTTATCCACTTTTCGCCGTGGGTATTCTTTCTCTGCTCATGATACTGGAACGCCTCATTTACTTTGCTCGCAAGAATACCAATTCACGAGTATTCATGAGTCGCTTCCTTGAATTCGCCGATCAGCGCAAATGGCGCGAGGCTGCGGAATTTTGCGCGCGCTCTGGCAGTGCCTTGGCACGGACGCTTGGTGCTTTAGCGGCGCATGCGGATCAGAATCGTGACGTAGCGGAAAAAGCCGTACGCGAAGCCATGCTGCGCGAAGTTCCGGCTTTGGAAAAACGACTGCCCCTGATAGCCGCCATGGGAGCCGCTGCTCCTCTGTTGGGACTGCTCGGAACCGTTAGTGGTCTCGTAACTTTATTCGAAGTGCTGAATCAGCTGGGCGCCAATGACCCAAAGGTGTTAGCGGGCGGCATCTCGGAAGCCTTAATCAATACAGAAACCGGATTGGCCATTGCCATTCCTGTTTTGCTCATACACGGTTTCTTAAATGAAAAACTCGACACCATCAATGCAACATTAAGCAGTTGCAGTATGGAAGTGCTCAACAAACTTTGGCCAAAAGGCTAGTTGAGTTCTTTGGACTCAGAGCTATAAGAGAACTGAAACCGAATGTTCACGATTATATACGAAACATGGAAGCAGGGAGGATTCGTCCTTATTCCCATCGCCTTGGTGGGGTTCTGGGGGTTTTGCCTTATTCTTGCAACCTATTTTGAACTCGGCGCCGGACTGTGGAGAAAAAATTTGAATCCGGTTTTCGAAAACGTCCGTGATCTTCTAAAAACAGGTGACGTGGTGGGCGCGCAGCGCATGGCCAAGGCTACGCCGGAACTGGTCCGGTATGGGCTTTCCTTAACTTTGGAACACCGCGACTTACCGGAATCCGCACTCAGGCATTTGCTTTCCGAGCGATTGGCCATGGTGCTGTTCAAATTGGAACGACATCTTCCTTTGGTCCGGGTCATGGCAGGGGCCGCCCCGCTGCTTGGACTGCTCGGCACGGTAAGCGGTCTCATTCATACCTTTCAGGTTATGACCGAGTACGGAAACGGCAATGCGGTGCTTTTGGCCCAGGGAATTTCCGAAGCGCTGATAGCCACGCAAAGCGGATTACTGCTGGCCATTATTCTCATATTGTTGGGACATCGCTTGGAAGGCCGCGTACACTGGATGCAAAGCCAAGTGGAATACGGCATCACTATGCTTATCAATCAGATCTACAATCCCAAAGAAGGAGGCACCTAGTATGGAGCCGTTCCTGATTCAGACCAAAAAACGTGGTGGCTTTGAACTCAATGTGGTGCCGCTCATCGACGTTGTCTTTGTTCTATTGATTTTTACCATCATGACCTCCTCCTTGACCAAGGAAACAGGTGTAACCGTGGACAAGCCCCAAGCGCAGTCGGCGGGCGAACTCAATCGGCAAAGCATTCTAGTGGGCATTACGCGAGACGGAACCATTCACGTGAACGACCGTCAAGTGGATTTGGAAAGCCTGCAGGATGTGCTGCGCCGGATGCTGGCCGAAAACGCCTTGGGCGAAATCGTATTGGTTGCAGATCGCGAATCGAATACCGGACTTTTAGTTTCGGTGATGGATGCCAGCAATCTGGCGGGGGCGAAGAAAATTTCCGTGGCGGCGATGTCGCAATGACGTTCTCCGGGGGGGCTCTAAATAGATGGGGTCTGGGGAGCTCGCGCCCGCCGCTCCGGAATTCGCGCTTAGAGTATCCCCTGTGTGAATTTCTATGGACGCGCTCAAAGTCGTCTGGTCGGCGGGTGCAAGCTCCCCAGAGCCCCTCTTCCCAGGGCGCCCCCCCTCGATGGACGGGTCTGCGTGGGCGAAGGGACGGACGAAGAGGGGGAGAAGAGGGGAAGAAGAATATCTCTGCTTGTTGTTTGCGCCTTTTGGGAACGGCGCGTTGATTCGGAGGGAATGGGAATGGG
>JAYSRH010000018.1:0-16031 GCA_043721115.1 Fibrobacteria bacterium
GAGACTGCTACTTTGCAGCCCATCGCGGGGGCCAATGGGAGCATCACCCAAATTTCGATCGGTCAAATTGCACGACAGGAGTAGGGATAAAGCCCATGCGCCCAGCAGGGAGAATAAAAATTTCATACGCAATAAACGTTTAAACATTTTGATGGCCATACCCCTTTTTGTCACCGTGGAATCCATTTTTTTCCATGGTTACCTCCTAGGCCGAAAGGAAGTCGTTAAAAACTAGTAAAGGCCTCTTGGAGTCGCGTGGACGAGCGCGCTAACTCCTTGATAATATTCGGGATTTATGGATCCGATAGACTCAAACACCCCGCCGAATTGTAAATTTTTCCGACAGATTCAAAATTATTCCCTCCCGTGATTAGGTTTTGATTTATTTCCTATTGAAGACTTTTTCCAAATCGGCCCGTAAATGCTTAAATGGTTCACAAGGATAGGCATCGCGCTCAGCGGCGTTCTACTTTTGCTTTTTTTCTCGATTTATTTCGGAGGAGAGCGGCTGGTTCAAAAATATTTGGGGAGGGAGATCATCCTGGGAGCGGGACGGCTCCATTTGGTAAAGCCCACGTTCCAATGGAGCTTGAATTTGACGGCAGATTCAGTCCACTACCAAAGTCCCAATCTGCAAGTGGCCGCGGGCCCAACTCGGGTTTCCATCCAACTGTTCCAGAGCTTTATTCGCTTTTCACCTACAGTCTCCTTGCACCTTGATACAGTGCAGATTTGGGTGACGGCCACTCCGGATTCAGCGCGGACAAAACGTGACTCCGTGCCTTTTCCTGGTTTCAAGCTTCCCGCTGAAATCAAATTGACTGCGGGGCGCATCGCCATCCTAGACAGCCTGGGGATGCTGGCTACAATCGATGGAATTCAATTTCAGAGCCAAGGGCCGCAAGCCGTAAATCTTTCCATTCAAGCTGCCGGTGGGCGCGCTTTGGGAGCCTTGAAAACATCCGTGCAAGCCACCGTGGATTGGAGAGACTCTGCGATGCTGCTGTGCCGCCTGACTCTGCATGCGAATGATGACAGCGTATCGGCGGGCATTCGCTTGGCTAAATCCAATCTGATGCGCGGGTCCTATGATCTGCGAGCACGGGTAGCCTCCACTGACCCTTATCGGACTTATCTGAATTTTCCAACAAATCTACCGAAACTGGAAGATTTTTCCGGCGACATCCTTGTGGAAACCGGTTCTTCCTGGCAGGTCGCTTTAGCGCTCCAAACCAGCGTGTCCCATTTTTCAAAAACGGGTCCCATTCGATTGACTAATCAGCAGACAGTTATCAAGATCGATTTCGGCGCTTCATCCGGACACTGGTCTTTGTCGAGTCTAGGAAAGGGTGGGGAAGAGGTAGGGGTTGAAGGTAACCTATTTGTTACCGCTTCGGATTCTCTACAGAGTCCGGATTATCTCTTCAGGCATCTGGGTATGACGGGTACAGGCCATGTTCATGGGGTTGCTGTTACCACCGGTGGGAAGGAATTGTCTGCCGATCTGGAAATTATCGAGGTGCGAGTGACGCGTGAATCGATCCAGGCTGAAGTGGCTTCGGGGGAGGGTTCCCGGATCAAAGCAGATATGCGGCACAGTGCGGCGGGGTCGAACTCGCCGAGTTTGTCCAGTGTGTCGAATTCGTGGAACTCGTCGAAAGTGCAAGGTAGGTTTTCCGTGGATCTCGCTCCAGGTGAGCGTTGGCTTACCGCTTTAACAGATACGCATCTCGTCTTTAGGAAGTTTAGGCTCGTAGGCACTGCCGCAAATGGCAGTATCACCGCCAAGGCCCAGGCTGATGGGCTTAAGGCCTATGGGGCGCTGGCCGATTCCCTCCGTCTCCAGTTTCGTTTCAGTCCCAAAGGGCTTACATTGGAACCCTCCCACTGGTACCAGAACCAAAGAGACTGGTCGGTTTCAGGTAAAGTGAATCCAACCAAATCCGGAAAGGCTCTTTCGCTGAGTTTGGAAAACCCGGAAGGGGGTTCTGCCGAGTTGAATATGCCGAAAGCAAGCTTCCTGCAAGTCCATCTAAAGAATCTGGTCATCGGGACACTTCCCTATCGCGGGTTGGACAGTTTGCCGATTAAGAATTCCAAAGTCTCCGGATTTTTTGCATGGGATCAAAAAGCCGATACTGGCCATAGTGAAGTGTCCTTCAGTGGAAAGTTCAAGCAGGAAGAATTGAGTGCGAAAGTCCAGGCCGCATGGACTCGCGATTTATTGGAAGTGCGGGAAATGCAGGCTGCCTTTGCCGCCTCCAAAGTTGAAGCTGGAGCCAGTCTTCGATTGCGGGGCCGCCCTTTTTATGCGCTGGGGCAGGCTAAGGTAACCGACATCGTTTCCATTCATGTCAAATCTGATCGCTTCGATATGGCCAAGGTTCTGTCCCTGAGCTTGCCTAATCCTCCGCTTAGGAGTGGAAGTATAGTGGGGGATTTCTCCTATCAGGACAGTTCCGGTTTCGACGGGACCTGTACTTTTCAGAATATGCAATTCCAGGGTGATGCCGCACCCGTTACCCTCAAAGAATTGGCCGTTCATGGTAACGGAGACGTTCTTGTTATCAAGGCTGTTACCGTATCTGAGAAGCTACCGATTGGAAACGACACTCTATCTTTGGCCGTGTACGGGGTCCTCAAAAAAGACCAGGTCGTGTCCTTAAACGTCAAATCGTCCAGTGGGCTCATGGCGGGTTTCCAAGGGAACATACATGGCTATCAGAATTTGGAGGGCCGGCTGGCTATTGATGGGGATTTGATGTTACCGGATAAACAAGGGGAGTTAAGGGGATTAGCCCTACGTTCTCAATTGTCCCTTTCCTTCAAAAACGTACTACAAGGACTGCGTCTGGACGCGGACACTTTGCGCGGAACCTATGCGGTGCCGGGAATGGATACCCAGAACTTTTCCGCCACCGTAAAAACCAGAGACGGTCTAATCACCATTCCCCATCTTATCGTAAAAGGCCAAGGTGGAGATGTAGAAGGTCATGCAGAATATGCTGTACAGTCCAGGCGCTGGTCCGGCGCATTAACTGGGCAAAGCCTGGCTGCACAAATCAGCAGCGAGAATAAGGTGCAGATCCGCGATTTTCGCATCGATGCGCAAGGGGATTCTGCAATGTTGAATGTGCAAGCCGCGATCGGCGGGGGGTCTTTTGAGCAAATTAAATCTCCCTTGAGGGCCCTGGGTGATTTTTCTCGCATCGCAGTCCTTTATCGTAAACCGCTTGGCAATTCCAAGACTTCCCAATCCGGTAGCGCACGCCTTCCTTTCCTCCGCCTGTCAGCGGTATTGGATAGCTCCACGGTGCGATACCGTTTGCGTAGTCTAGAGTCCCTACAGAAGGTTTTCAAGAAATCCCCGGCCAGACAAACCGCTGCACATAGGACGAAACCTATGGATGTCCAGATCAGTGTGGAAACCGCCGGTACTGGGAATACTATTGAAACGGATGTGTTCCGATCCTCCTATGTCGGCAATATTTCCATGATAGGCACCTACCCCTATGCCTTGATGCGAGGGCGTATCAGCTCACGCGAGGGCTCATTAGGTACCAAGAAACAAGCGTATCGCATCCGTAGGTTTGACGTGAAATGGCCGAACGTTCCGCTGGAAGAGGGGGAAATTGATCTGGACAGCGAGAAAAAATTGGCGCGTTCCTGCGAGGCCAACGTTGCCGATTCCTGCTCGGTCATTATGCGCCTGGGTGGAACCTTGAACGACATGCAGTTTTCTTATGACAGCGACTGTCAGGGGAGTTACGGTGATGGCGTCCAAGTATCGGCGCTGGTTTTTTCCGTGCGTCGTGGCTGCTATTCTCCAGGATTGTCAGGAGATGGAAGCGGACTTAGTTATGAAGAAAAGGCCTTGACATTGCTGGAAACGCCGTTAAGCGGCTACCTGTCCGAAGCTGCGGAAAAGATTTCCGGAAAATGGATAGCAAGCGCCAATGTTACCGGTCTCGGTGCCCTGGCCCAGGACAAGAACAGGAAGCTCGATGGCGGCACGGCCAATTCAGCAGGAAACAGTAGTACCAGCAACAGCAATAGCAACAGCCCCAGCACCACCACCAGCAGCAATAGTCAGGATGCCATCGCACTGGAAGTTTTGAGCAAGGAGTTTTGGCGCATTCGACTCCGAGCCAAGTCTGCTTATAAGCCTGAACTGGCGGAGGATGTGAGTCCATGGGCATATTTGTTGGGCTTGGAATGGCGCCCGCCCCTCTATCAATTCATCGATAACCCTGTTTGGAAGCAAAGGGTGAAAAACAGAATAAACATGGACGTCTCCGTTTTTACGGATCCAAATCGCACTCAAGTCGGCAAGGATAAAGTCCTTCAGAGGGTGGGATTCAATTACAGCTACGATTTCTGGGGATATTGGTGGTCCAAGCCAGTCTCAGAGGATTCGTTACGTGGCCAGCCAAGGCGTAGTGTTAAGGAAGTCGAGGACCAGGCGCCATGAATATCCCGGGTACCAAATTTTGGCCTCTGCTTTTTTGCGCCGGCATGGCGCACGCCATCTTGGACATTCGCGTAACCGGAAACGGCTTTCTTTCCAAACATAAAATCCTGGAAGTCCTTTCCACGGATCCGGAAGAATGGAATGAAGATGGCCTTAGGTCCTGGCGTGAGGATGCGGATTTCCATGTGGCCGAGTTGTATCGCACCAGCGGTTTTTTCGATGTGCAGGTTAAAACGAGCCTAAAAAGAAAATCCGAGGCATTGCAGGATTTGGAAGCCGAAATTGTCCTAGTCGAAGGCACACGCTATTTGTTTGATAGTGTCCATATTGAGTCGTCCACCCCCTCCAACCCAGGCGACACGTTGGAAAAACGGGAAATGATTGCGCCAGCAGGCCCGCTGATAGACCTAGAGAAACTGGAAGCTCGCACCGGCTTGCCTTACAATGAGAATGCCATGCTCAAAGATCGTCGCTACCTGCTCCGGCGCTACGGTGATGCAGGCTTTGTCCGTGCCGTAGTGAATGATAGGCAGGAGGTAAACTCTGCACGCAAAACCGTGGCAGTTGCCTACTTGGTGGACCCGGCCTACCCGGTCATTTTCGATACCTTGGTCTTACGTAACACGCGCGCTCCCCCTGCGGATACGGCCGCCGGCATCACGAGGGAAAAACTGATTCGATCCCTGGTTCCTTATGCGCGCGGAGATACCGTAAGGATATCGATGAGCGACAAACTGATCGAGAAACTGCAATATACCGGGGCTTTCAATTATGTGCGTTTCAAGGACAGCATGCCTACGGATACTTCCCAAAAAAGTATCGTTTTCCTCTATGCCGAGGAGCACGTGCCCGGCAATGTACACAGCTCTATTTTTTTAGAAACCCAGTACGGGCCTGGTATTTCCTTGGATGCGCGCCACAGCAATATTTCCGGAACATTAAACGAGCTCAGGCTGGGGTCCGCGCTCGCCAAAGCGCGTCAAACGACGTATGTCGGGTATGGCAATCCATTGCCTTTCGGGTACCTGATCCGGTTTGACGATGATGCCGATGTGGCCTGGTATCAGGACAAGGTACTACACGCTGAACAGGGGCTGTTCGGTGGTGATTTCCACGTCGCAAATTCCGCCCGTCTCACCTTTCCCATGGCCTACTGGCTGCGCCTGGTTGCCAATGCCGAGATTGAAGCCAAGAGCCGGATGCTGGGCGGAGGCTTGCGGGAACGCGATTTGAATTTAAACTTCATCCAGACAGGATTTATTTCCTTTCTCAACAATCAAATGGAGCCGACCCGGGGGTTGATGTTTTCGCTCACTTGGGGTAATGGCGGGCCACTGGTTAAGGGCAATGTTTTCGATATCACCGAGTTCCGCCACAATTGGGTGGAGGCACAAACCGCCCAGTATTATTACTTCCCAAGGCTTCATCAGGTAAAACTAGCCACCAGGATAGATGGTGGTCGATTTTTCGGCGCGGGAGGATCCAATTCGGAACGCTTTTTCCTGGGCGGCTCGCGCAGCGTGCGCAGCTTCGACTTCCAATCCTTATGTTTGGAAAAAACCCCGGGAGCTGATAGTACGGGTACAAACGGAGCTTGCCGCGGGCAGGGTCAGTCCTTGGCTTATTACTTGGCTTCTGCAGAACTGCGTTTTGAACCATTCGATTTTGGGTTCATCGATCCTCGAAGTCACTGGCACTATTTGTTACCCATCCAATTGGTCCCGTTTGTCGATTATGCCAATGTGTGGGCAATGGGTGGTGATTTCAAATTGGATGATGCCAGCGATTTCCGAACCTCCGGTCGCGGCTATGCCTACGGTCTCGGCATCCGCTATCCTCTACTCGGCATTTTCAATCTTCGCATGGATTTCACGCGCGGTAATGGTCCCACCCATTTCTGGTTGGATTTGGCTCAGGCTTTTTAGGTTGGCGCTTTGGCGAAGGCCACCGCCAACACAAAGCCACCTTCACCGTCCGGAGTTAGGGACGTGGTCCACACGGCGTCTGAAGCGCCGCCCCGATGCATTTCCCACAGCTTGCCGCCCAATTTCTCACCGACGCTTCGTGCAAAGGCTGCAGAGTCCCGAAGCAAAGATGCGCTCACCGGCAATTCCAGCAGTCCTGGCGCTGCAGGTTCCTGGCCATTTGAATCCTCATTTGACATGGAGCCCTTATTTGCCAAAATCACATTTGTCGAGTCGTAGGCTTTTTCTTTCACTGCAATAGAAACCAGATCCCGGACCTCGTCTTGACCGAGCATTTCCATACAGTTCTTGCAAACCAGAATGTCGCCCCACGGCTCCCCTTCTGACTTGATGGAAATTCGAGATAGGGATACTTGATCCTGATCCATTTGGCAGATTAAACAATTTTTCATGGGTCCTCCGAGATGGAGAAAACCTAGTAAATCAAAAACAGACCCGCCGAGTCAAAATCTGGCCTCTGCCCGCTGCACGGAGGAAGTAGATGCCCCCCGGGAATGTCACTGTAGAGATCTCTACTTTATTCCGGACTCCTTCCAACTCAATCACATGCTTGCCCTTAAAGTCCACCAGGTCAATATTGAAAACTGGACCTTTGGGAAGTTCAAGGAGGAGCTTTCCAGCCACACGTTGTATTCGTAATTGCGTTTGGGTGGTTGTGTTTGCCGTTGTCATGATGTCTGTGGGAACTTCAAAGGGTTCGGATGGAGATATGGCGTTTAAGGTGTACCAAGTTTTGGGGCACCACAGGGTTTTGTTGCCCTCTGAAACCAAATTTTGGGTTTGGATATAAACCACTTGATGCGTTTTTAAACCGGGGATCTCCAGAAACACCCTCTTCCGGTCGGGTGAGACCCGTACCGATTTTATTGTGTAAGTCTTTTGATCAGTTTTTCCATTAGGGAAAGAGCTTAAGGAAGGCTTATACCACCATTGCTGAACGGTATAATTTGTGAGAATTTCAGCAGTAGGTCCAACCGGTAAGGTGAATTCCAATTCCATTCCTAAAGCGCGAGAATGCGCCTTAAGAATTTCAAAAGAAACAGTATTATTGGGTGTCAGTTTTTGCAGACCAAAATTTGAATCTGCCACGGAAGGGTATCCATACAAATCGGAACGCATTCCTCCGAAGTAAATCTCCCCATTGATTCCGGCGCGCAGGCGATGGACCCCCACTTCCAAGCCACCGGAAAAATTAAGCACCCCACCTTGGTATTCACCCGCCACCTTTTCCAAATAGGCGCGATAAAGCCCGCGGTGACTCATATCACCATAGAGGAGTTATATGCAATGCCCCCACACAAGAGAAGAGAATTACAAACCCCACCCCCAAGAGAAGAAAAAGAAAAGAGCGCGTGTCGAAAAAGAGAAAAAGGAAACAAAACGCAAAAATATGATCGCAAAAAAAATCATTAAAATGGACATTTTTTCAAAAACTGTGATTTTCCGCACTATCCGGGTACCAAATCATTGCGAATCCGAAGGAATATGGTAAATTTGTGGATTCGCATTCTCGAGGAAATCGGCAGAAATTATCCTAATGATTAATCCTTTCAAAAACCCTTTTCAAGGTCCCGGAGACGAAGACCTGAAACGATTGTCAGGACAAAATCCTCAAGGGCCGGATTCCAAACTCAATTCTGCCAATGACTTGCTTGTCAAAAGCAAGAGTGGCGGGGTCAGCTCTGCTGGTAAAAAGGTTTTGGAAGATCGAGAGAGATCCGCTGCTGAGCAAGTTACCCAACAAGATACACCCACACCGGAGATGGAGAAAGCGAATACACCTGGACCGGATAACACGACTGTAAGGCCAAAAGCAACCCTCAAAAAAGTTGGTTGGCTCGGAACTGTAACTCGGTTCAACTCAGACGCAGAGATAAATGCGGAATTTGATGTCCCAGCTTCCGAGCAGGGACGCACCCGAGTTGACTTCCAGGTTTTACGGCTAGAAAAAGGTGAATACAAACCCTACGAGAAAGTCCAAGGACATTGTAACGACGCGGGCCAAATCACAGTGAAGGTCCCAATTCGCAAGATTGAGGAGCAAAAATCAACATTCATCATCAAGGTCAAACACTGTACTGCGGAATGGTCCAATGGTCAAGGTACGGAACGCGAGGTTACTGAAACAGCCGAGATAACCTTTGAGCATATTCAAGTTTCCGGGCTCCATTTTCCAAGGGATACAAGTTTCATATCCGATGACAACCTCAATGTTTTTTATGAATTAAAAAAAACCTACCTAGATTGGAAAAAGTCTCACAATAAAGCACAAATCATCGTGTATGGCCATTCAGAGGCGGACAAGGATGGTGACCAACATCCAATCAGCCGAAGCAGGGCCTTTTCGGCTTTTGCCTTTATCATTGGTGATGTCGATCTATGGGCGGAATTGGCAGAAAAGGAGCGGTGGGGCACCTGGGAACAACAGTGTATGCTGCGTGCTTTGGGCTTCTTCAAAGTCAAACCGACTGGCCATCCTGGCCCGATAACTAGACAAGCCATCCAGGACTTCATCGCCTTCCTGAATGAAGCTCGCTGCAAAAACTTTAATCCCATGCTGGGCTTCACTGAAGCGTACATCCGAAAGGAGCTGTACCGCGAGTACATGAATTCCAAGCGGGCTGAAATTGAATTACCAAGTTCGGCGTTTCGATTGGTATCTGGATATCCTTACGTTGGCTGCTCGGCATTCAATCGATACCGTAGTGGCGAAGAATTACATGATGAGAATCGGCGGGCGGTTTTCTTGATCATAAATGAGAGCCCCAATTTCCCGCTTTCGTTCCCTTGTCGCAGTAGCACTATTGGCCCCTGTGAAGAACAATGTCAGATGCCTGGAGAAAGAGCCAACAAAGGTTTACGGTGCAAATTTTATGATGATATGGTCAAGCAGGAAAAGATTGGAGAAGCAGTCATTTCCGGGAACAGCCATGAAATTGAAACTCATTGGAAGGGTCGAAGAGGCAGTTTGATTCCTCGTCAGAATGACTATAATGACGATATTTTTGCCGCATCCAAAATGCATAATATCGATCCATTAATGTTGAAATCCTTGATTGCGAAGGAAAGCAGTTTCGATCTTAAAGCAAACAATGATGTTGGATTTGCAGGACTAACTCAAATCGGTGGGGCGGCAATAGAGGAAGCAAGCTTGAATATTGGAGTAACAAGCAAGGCAACCGGCACTTGGATTTTCGACATGAAGAACGACGAGAGGTTTGATTCAAAAAAATCGATTTTTGCTGGTGCTTTAATTTTTTCGATCAAGCGCCGAAATATCGATTCATCTGTTTTTGCGAAGTATAAAACCCAAATATCGGATTCGGAAAAGCTGAAGTTCTATATCGCATCCTACAATGGTGGTCAGGGAACGGTGAGAAAAGCTTGGATCGAATATGGGCAGGTCGATTGTGTTTGGGAGGACTTGATCAAAGGAGGATGGGAGCATTCTGCGCTTACAAAGGCGTTTCCAAAAAGCTGGTACGCAAAAAACAAGTACAAGGAAATCACTGAATACGTAACCATCATTCTTGATAGGATAAATTGATGATTCTAGAAATGCTCCTGTTAGGATCCTTCATTTGCCTTAGTGGAACAAACTTAATTCGATTTCCAAAGATTAACGTCGATTCCGTTGTTGATATATGGCCCAGCGAAGAGGGATACACTTCGCGAAGCACCAAGGCGATCCTTGTTGGGATGAAAAATGGAGATTCCGTTACGGTTCTTTATGACAAGCAAGGCCATTTATCGCCTGGGACAATAACAATATCGAAATCCAAAAAATGGTTTACAACGGCAAATCCGAAATGGAAATATCAAAAAGGAAATTGTGGTTCTTTTCTGTGTTCGTTGGCCAACGGAATGTGCAAGTGTGGGGATGTTGTGGCTGATTCCGGTTATTTATTCGGTGATTTTTCCGATAGTGCACAAGGAGGGTGCCAGCTATATGCAGAAGACCCTCCAAAAAGCAAGAACAAAAAAAATCAACAAACGAAGCCTGACATTTTTTTACCCGAAGAGGAAATGACAAAGCGCTTTCTCAAAGATTTCAACAAAACACCTCACATTGAGTAGGCGAGCAATGAACCGATTTAAACTTATTGATTTTCCTTTTATCCAAATATTTGTGCTTTTTGGGATGACTCTTTTGACTCAACCCGCCAATGCGTCATTCGGCTTTAAGTTTGATGGCACCCTCGATAAGTCTGCCATCAGCAAAGCCTATTTTGAAGGCGATTTCCACCGTATTTTACCACCGCTTGAAACCTGGCGCACCAGTCGCGCCACAAAAAGCAGGGATGACAGTATCTTCGTTTACAAATACCTAAGCGTAATCTACGCGGCCGACTCTACAACAATGAACAAGGCTGAAAGCTTCATGGTTCAACTCATCAAACTGATGCCGACCATTGAATTGGTGGACATGTACATCTCCGATAACATCGAGGCCATTTTTAAGAACGTGCAAGAAAAATACCTAAAGCAGCAGCACTATGTCCGTCACCATGATGAACTCGGACGAACCCTCCAGGACTCAACCACCGTGAACGAAAAAGAAGACCCGCGCATTGCCAAGTATAAGCAGGAGCGCCCTTCAAAATGGATATGGTGGACGGTAGGTGGAGTTGGCATGGCCGTAGCCGTTTCTGGAGGTTATTACGTCCTCCATGGCGCGCCATCTTCTTCAAAAACCAAAAGCTTCGAACCTTAAAGGCAAAGAATGAGAAACATCAATATCACCTTTTTTGCACTTTTGGCCTTGGCCTCTCTACTATTTATTGCTTGTCCAACTACCGATGAGCCTGGACAGGTGCTGAACATGAAGATTACGGCGAAGAACGATAGTCTTTTGACTTTCGACTCCTTGGTCGTAACCGTTCACAGCAAGGATGGGAGGTTTTCGCAGGTGGTCTTCCATGGCGTGTTACGGGATCCGAAGCAGGTTGCCAGCATGCCCCTCGATTCGCGCGTAGGCGCTGACTATACTGTTTCCATCCTCGGCTATCGTGGTGGAAAAATAGGGATTAACAAAGAAGTCACGTTTATCGACTCCGGCGTGCAATCCAAGGATTTTCCGATTCACGTAGACAAGCCTGAAACGGTGGTTGTTCTCCCCGATCTACCTGATATCCTGGTTCCCACTGATACCAGCATTCTCGAAGGGGATTCTTTGCGTTTCCGCGTCAGTGTTCATAATTCCAGGAGTGGCCTCACCATTTTATCACTAAAGGATGCTATTCCCGGCGCGGCGCTTGATACAGTAGGCCGAGATCCGGGTGACGGTTATTTCACGTGGAGACCGAGCTTTGAACAGGGGCGCCCTGAACCCTATGCTGTCACCTTCGTCTACGCATCGTCGAATACGAAGGTCGAGAAAATCACACGTGTAAAGGTCCTGAATGTGAACCGGCAACCAAAGTTAGTCGCTATTTCAGACCAAAAGGCCAAGGAAAATGAAACTTTGTCCTTCAAGGTCGAGGCTACCGATCCTGATCATGATTCCCTTAGGCTGACGGCTACAGGCCTTCCTGATGGCAGCACCTTTTCCTCAGGCTCGTTCACCTGGAAACCTCTTGTGGGCCAAGCAGGCAATTATTCCGTGAAGTTCCGGGCTTTAGACGGAGTCGATTCTGATTTTGTGTCCGTATTGATTACGGTGGGTAACGTGGATGTTCCCCCACCGCTGGTAGTTAAAATTACTTCGCCAGCTAATGATACCACCATCAACTACACTCCCGTTACTATTCTCTATAGGGTGAACGGAACTCCGCTTCAAAAGAACTATCCTCTCAAAGACGGTAAGAACCGGATTCGGATCGATACCACGGTTCTGAGCAGGGCCGGATTCGATACCCTTCTGATAACTCTCGATACAATTCCACCTGGAAGGCCAACCGTTACCGGCGCGTCGCCTGTCCGTACCCGCACGCCATCTTGGAATTGGAGCAGTGGCCTAAATGGTTCGGGTCTCTACCGTTTCCGCCTAGACAATGAAGACTTGTCTAATGCCTTACCGACGACCGAAACCACCTTTATACCCTCAAAAGACCAAGACCCCGGTAGCCACACTCTATTCGTACAAGAACGGGACGCTGCGGGCAATTGGTCCCAATCCGGCATACGGGCTATCCGCATCGACACTACGCGTCCATCCCCACCTCAACTGACAGTAACTTCTGCGTCACCTACAAACAATCCATTTCCAAGTTGGAATTGGACCGGTAGTGGGGAAGATTTAAGCGGGCTCTTTCGTTATAAACTGGACGCCATCGATGTTCAATCCGGTGGTGTCGAAACTCGACTTACAGCTTTTACTCCGGCAAAGGACCAAGGGCTTAAAGAGGGCGCTCACACCCTCTTTGTTCAACAACAAGATTCAGCTGGAAATTGGTCCAATACAGGTAGTTTGCCCGTTTTCATTGATCTAACGGCTCCAGGCAAACCCAAAGTATCGGTAGCCCAAGCCTCGCCAACCAATAACTCTCGGCCAACTTGGAACCTTAGCAGTGGCGTGGGTGGTATGGGTTTTTACCGAATCAAACTTGAAGATTCAATTATGACACAGAATCCGAAATCAGGGTCATTCAACGGCTTCACGCCCGATTCCGCGCTGGCCCATGGGACGCACACAATATATGTGCAGGAGAGGGATTCCGCTGGCAACTGGTCCGCAATTCAATCTTTGGGCCTTATCATTGACTTGGTTCCTCCCGCCTTACCGGCATTCGATGCCACACCTCTCTCTCCATTAAACAGCCTTCAACCATCATGGACGTGGAAGAGTGGTGGCGGGGGCATGAGTACCTACCGGTGCAAATTGGATGATACCGTATTGGCGCAGAACGCGGATACCAACAAAACCGGCGTATTCAAACCTACATCGGTCCTCAAAGAAGGTTTACACACACTTTATGTTCAGGAGCGGGATACTGCGGGCAATTGGTCTGCAACGTCGTCGAGAGAATTGGTCCTTTCCATTCGCAAAATTATTGGTACGGCCGGCTTCTCTCCTAACCCGGTTTTCATGACTTCCATGGCTGTCAGCAAAACGGGCGTACCCTATGTTGCTTATCGAGATGATGCAAATGGCGGCAGGGCCACGGTGATGCGTTTTAACGGTACGGCCTGGGAACTGGTTGGAACAGGGGGATTCTCGGCAGGATTAGTAGAATACATCACTTTGCGAATTAATGACGCTGGCATACCCTATGTTGCCTTTCAGGACAAAGCCAACGGTGATAAAATAACCGTAATGAGATTTATTTTGGATTCCTGGGGTTACGTCGGTATTGCAGGATTCTCTCTCGGAGCGACCTCTTATAATTCTTTCGTTTTAAGTAGTACGGGCATTCCTTATGTTGCCTTCTGGGATGGCTCGCAATCAGGTAAAATGACGGTCATGCGATCTGGTGCGACAGGATGGGAAACCGTGGGGGCCGCAGGTTTTTCAACCGGCACAGTCATGCCAGACCATATTTCACTTGGGTTGAGCGCGACTGATATACCCTATGTCGCATTTGTGAACCAAGTTAATTGGAATAAGGCACTAACTGTCATGCGCTTAAATGGAGGATCTTGGGAAAATGTTGGAATCGATGGCGTTCCTGCACCTAGTGCATACAATCCATCCATAGCTATAACAGGCGAAACACCTTACGTTGCCTTTGAAGACAATGCCCACGGAGATAAAGCGGTTGTGAGCCGGTTTGTATCGGGCAAATGGGAGAATGTTGGAACCGGGGCAGTGTCCGTTTTGGGAGGTCTTATGCCCAGCTTGGCAATGAGTCTTTCTGGTGTTCCCTACCTGGCATTTCAGGATGCGGCAAATGGGGAAAAGGCGACGGTGATGCGCTTCGACGGAACCGGCTGGGTACCTGTGGGTGGCCTTGGTATCACCGCCGGGACAATGCTCTATCCTTCATTAACTGTTAATGCGCTGGGAATCCCCTATCTTTCCTGTCAAGATGGAGCCAATGGTAATATGCTAACTGTCCTAAAAACCTCGTTCGATCCATGATGCGCGTTACAGTCAATGGTCTTACCGCTTTGAGACAGATTGTTCTGATTTGCACAACGGTATTTACCGCCAATTGCCAAGCTTCGCCAACGAACATCGTGAATGTGGATACGGATTTTAAATACCAAGGCGAGTACATTGGGAAAGTGGAAACTGTGAGTCCGATATTGGGGGTCCAAATAGTGGCCAAGGGCAATGGCCAATTTAGTGCATGTTTTCTGTTGGGAGGTCTCCCAGGATTGGGTTGGGATACTCTTAGCCGCATTGATCAGAACGGAACATTACAGTTAGATGGTGTGCATTTCCTATCATCGGATCCAAGCAAGGAATATTCGGCTTCCATTTCGCTTGATGGAGAATCAATCAGCGGAAAAACTCCCAAAGGCGAACTTTTCACCCTGAACAAAGTAATAAGGAGAAGCCCTACACTCGATTCAGTTCCGACTCCCGGTTCCAATGTCCATATTTTATTTAATGGAAAAAATCTATCGGCCTTCGAGCCGGGTTCGGCAATTATTGATAGCGGCTTCCTACTTCCAACAGGTTCTGCGGCTACTGGAGCCACCACAATAAGAAGATTCGGTGATTTTACATTACACTTGGAATTCCGTGAGCCATACATGCCTAATAGCACTGAACAGGGACGCGGGAATAGCGGCGTATACCTGCAAGGTCGATATGAGCTTCAGATTTTAGATTCCTTTGGATTGAACTTGCTTCGCAACGGAGCAGGACCGGCTACGCAAGAATGCGGTGCATTCTATCAGTTAGTTAAACCAAGCCTTAATATGAGCTTCCCACCCTTGTCATGGCAGACTTACGACATTGATTTCACAAAGGCGGTATTTGACTCTCAAGGGAAAAATATTTTGGAACCGGCGGTAGTCACCGTGCGCCTAAACGGTGTCATTATTCATGATCGTCAAAAACTCCTGAGCAGAACATTGTTGGGTGATTCAGTAACTTCGGTCAATGGGCCACTGCGTTTTCAAGCTCATGGTGATCCAGTCAGCTATCGTAATATTTGGGTGGTTGAAAAAAGCACTGCGGCCATTCGTCCTATTCTCCTCAAAAGATCCGGGCGAAAGCAAGAATTCTCTCTTTCTAGTCTATCATTGTTAAATGGAAGACGACTGGGAAGTAACCCATCGTTCGGTTACTACTTCTTGCCCAACACTGAAAGGCAATATTCAATATTACGAAGCAAATAGCAAAACACAATAGTATCACACACGTTACCACACATTTAAAATGAAACGGATACCGGAATTGCGCACAACGAGGGCAGCGCTAAATGCTAACGCACTTCGCGCATGCGAAAAAGCATTCGAAATAAT
This sequence comes from Fibrobacteria bacterium, assembly GCA_043721115.1. Taxonomy (GTDB): domain Bacteria; phylum Fibrobacterota; class Fibrobacteria; order UBA11236; family UBA11236; genus Chersky-265. The sequence goes on from JAYSRH010000018.1 coordinate 15,814, forward strand.
TAGTTAGGCAAAAAAAATGGGACCCCTACCCCAGGAAAATAAATCGAAAAAACGGCACGCGAAGAGGGGGTGGGGTGGGAAAGAAAAATCAGATCCTTTCAATCCTCCGTGTGTGGGGGCACTCTGCACGCCGTACCGGCGTTTGGTCTACGGCGCAAATAACAAGTCCCATGGAGGGCTGGGCATACCGCCAATGCTGTTGACTTAAGGAAATTTCC
>JAYSRH010000019.1:0-2232 GCA_043721115.1 Fibrobacteria bacterium
ATCCAACTTCGGCAACAGTCGCGGCGGCATTAAGGCCAGAATGAATCGGTTTACCAATGCCAGCGCGCCTTCCGACAAGGGAATAGCGAATAGCCCACCTAAGATCAGGATCCATAAATTGTGCAAACCCTGATGGCGCAAAGAATTAAGACTGAAGCGGAGAAAAATACACGTTAGCAGCAAAACGGATACAGGATAAATCCACCGAGCGTTTTCCCGAATCGTACGGCCTATTTTTTCCCGCAGACTTGACCGGTAACGAAGGGCTTTTTCAAAAAGTGGCTGCCCATCCCCCAGTAAAAAATACCCAAGGTCAGAATGGAGGGAATCCCGTTCACCTTCTGAAATTTTTTTAACGGCCTGAACAGCAATTTCATTTTCTGAATGTTTTGATCTTCGGGACAGTCGTTCAATCTCATGCCGGTATAAGTCTCGAGAGGAAAAATCCATTTCCGCATAGCCTGTCGACTTCCTTAAAATTTCTTCTGTAAGACAATTAGCTTCAAAGAAATCCTTCCAATCCAACTCCTGTAACATACGCATGCTGGTGATGATATTTCGGACGGATACATTTAAAGATGCCTGGTGTTGATGCTCCAATCGAATGATCCCTTGGGAGGAAAGCGACCTTTTTCCAAGCTGCTCATTCAACCAATCCAGTGGTTCCGTATCTGCGGGAACCTGATCCTGCAACCTGTGTAAGAGTTGAACGGCAAATGCGGAAAAATAAGGCGAGGTACCCATCGCCTTCCAATCTGATTTTATTTCCGCGATAATTTCCGCTGTCGAAACATGAAATCCAAGCAGTGAATCCGCCATCTTGTCCGCTTGAACCCGGGCATCTTTTCCTCCAACCACCCAATCCACGTGCCGCCTTAGGTTTTCAATCAAAACAACCCGTAAGGTAATGGCAATCGCCCACAGCTCACCCATGGTTAGCGGCTCCACACGCTGATAAGCAGAGATATACCGACTAAGCAAATCCGCATCAAGGCGGCTATCCGTATGCGAAATAAAACCACAAACCACACCATAAACTCTCGGGTACCCGGAAAGCTCTCCTTTTGCCAACTTGGGTAAATCACGGTAATATGCGGGCGGGAGCAGGTTTCGAATTTCACGAAGCTGCTCCTCAACAATGTGGAAATTATCCACCAACCATTCCGCGGCCAAAGTGATACTCCGGTCGGCCTGGATATTGGTTACGATACTTCGTTGTGCAAGGCTAAGCGCTACTCCGTTTTCTGAAACCCTACGCAGCAAAGGATATCCACGTCGTCTTTTCCATAAAATATGCGTCGCGGCAAGTTTACCTGCATAAATTTCCAAGTGTTCAGGGCCATAAATTTCGCCCTTCTTTGTCCCCAAGCCAGGTAGACTAAAATCGACATCTTTATTTATTTCCTGATTTATCACGAATCCTTCGAGTCCTTGAATGCGTTCACCTAACCAGCCGACGGAGGAATACCATAACCAAGATTCGGGGTCGGAATGAAATTATTCAGATCCCGCCCCAGTAAGGCAATGGCTTAGTGTTGAAAATACCTTCTACTAGGAGTGATACAAGTGCAAATATCGAGCAGCCGAGTACCCACACTTCTCCCTTGTTTTCACACGTTAACGAATTTATATCCTGAAGTAGTGGCCAGATGGACAGCGGTTGCGGTTCTACAGATGCCACAGAGGAACCCCATGAAAATTTTAGGATGTTTGTTTGCGACTGCAGTATCAGCCGTTATTTTTAATCCGTCCATTTCTGCAGCTGGCCTGTCCTTTGGAATTGGGCCACTGGGCGGTATTAATCTGGGCAATGCGGCCATAGAAGGCCACTCCAATTCAACTGTTCGAACCGGTCTGGCCATGGGCCTGCGAACCGAATTCGGTGTGACCAGCCCCTATAGCCTTTTGATAGAGCCAACTTATGTGCAAAAAGGCGCTTTATTCAATTATGCGGTGCCTCCCTTTGCCGATATTAAAGCTCGTGGGGAATTGGATTATATCGAAATCCCAGTTCTTATCAAGGCAAAATTTGGTGCGCAACAACTCCATGCCTTCATTTTTGCCGGGCCCAGCCTAGGCATTAACGTAGCTGCCAAGGGGAGTATCAGCAGCTTTTCTGATACCTTTAAAAAACAGGCTGCCAATTTGGTCTTCGCCGGCGATATCGGCGGAGGTGGCGCGTTCCAGTTACAGCGTTTTGTTTATCTTACCGCAGATGCCCGCTACTCCTTT
>JAYSRH010000020.1:0-15972 GCA_043721115.1 Fibrobacteria bacterium
CCTAATATTGTGGTTGTGGCGGTAATGGGCAATTTTTGGCAAAAGGGCGGGTACCGCGGCCTGTACAAAACAGTCAATGGTGGCACCACGTGGGAAAAACTGTCCATTCCCCTTCCTGCAGGCGACGATTCCACCGGTGCTACAGATGTGCATTTTTGGCCAACGGATCCTAATCGGATTTTCGTCAATATGTGGTCCGCGGCGCGTCAGGTATATGCACGGAATTGGACGGGGCCCAATAGCCGCGTCTATCGATCCGACGATGTGGGCGCCACATGGAAAATGCTTGGCGCTGCCGAAGGGCTTCCGACAACAGACATCGGAAGAAACACATTGAATATTTCAAAGTCGAATCCCAATGTCATGTACATCTTTTACTTGGCTGGGAACAATAACTATAAGTCCATGTACAAATCCACAAATGGTGGGAACACCTGGGTCGCTACTGGCTCCTCATTGCCGGCTTCCATCTTTTCCTTCTATGCGCAATCTTTCTGCCAAATACAGATTAATCCGCTGAACTCTGAGGATGTTATCGTCTCGGCAATAACAAGCTATCGAACGACGAGTGGCGGTGCGAGCTGGACTCAATGTTTCATTAACAACCATGCGGATAGCCGGGCTTTTAGTTGGGCCACCAAGGATAATAATCTCTTCTATTCAGGAGACGATGGCGGGTTCTCGGTCAGTACGACAGGCCCTAACGGCACCTTCGTCTACAAAGGAACGGGCCCAGGCGGATTGGAAATGGCACAGGCCTACACCATGGACATCGCTCCTGACAACTCCGATTATAGATATATCGGAATGCAAGATGACTTTGTACAAATGACGTCCAACGCAGGCGCCAGTTGGCAACAAATTATTCCCGGTGACGGGATGTGTGTCAAAGTCGATCATGGTGCACCCACAAATGTGATTGGTTGTTACCAGGATGGCCATTTCATGCGCTCTAGTACGCGTGGAACCAGCGCTGTTGCCGTGACAGGCTTTACCGGACGCGGCCCTTGGGATGCGCCCGTGGATATTGACCCCTCCAATGGGATGAGTTATATCGGCAGCGAATTCGTCCAAAGAGCTCCGCGCGGCTCTGGCAATTACACCGCGATCAGTCCAGACTTGACAAATGGGGATCATTCTGTCTCCAGTTATAAATATGGCACGGTACAAGCCATTGCCGCCTTCAATGGAGTGGTCTATGCGGGCACCGATGACGGCAATGTTTGGGTGAGCAAAAACGCCAGCACCGCGCCCACTTGGACACGCATTCGCAACGGCAATGGCACGGGCCCTGGCACAGGTGAGCGAAGCTATGATGGGTGGATCAAGGAAATCACCATCGATCAATCCATTCCCGACGCAAGCAATGCCTATGTCGCAGTGACCTACATGCGCTGGGGCCAACAATACTGGAAACCGGCTGCTTTTAAAGTAACCAACTGGGGATTGGGTGGAACCGCATCCGCGGATTGGAAGGATATTTCCGGAGATATGCCTCGGAATGTGTCCATCAATCAAGTGATCAAGGATAATGCCCCCACGCGAGCCGGATGGCTTTATGCCGCCACGGAATATGGCGTCTATATTTCCACCAATGGCGGCGTCAATTGGAATTGGTTGGGCGACAAATCCTTGCCGATTATCACCGTCAACTGCATGTCCTTGCATATCGCCACCGGCTACCTCTATGTAGGTACTTATGGACGCGGCATCTGGCGCATCAATCTTGCGGACCCGGCCGTCAAGACTGCTGCCTTGGCTCCGGCGCCCACTGCACAAATCCTGAAAAGCTTTCCTAATCCAATTACTCTTAACGGAAAAATTCAATTCATGGTCAGAAATGAACAAGTTTTGCAGGTGGCCGTTTATGATTACTCGGGTCGTATTGTCAAAACACTTTTCAACAAACAAGTTTCAGGTAACAAATTATACGCCGTGAACTGGGACCGCACAAACGACAAAGGAACCAAAGTTCTTGCCGGACAATACCTTCTACGCGCAGTAGGTGATAAAGTCACTTTGGCCAAAAATATCGAAGTCCGTTAATCTGTCGGAGGACGGCTCCCACGAACCCTGGGGCCGACTTGAGGTGTTGATTTCATGAATATGCGCCTGGCCATACTGTTTTGGGCCCTTTGCCAATGTATGTGCTCGGCACCGCCCAAGCCGCCATCAAAACCTTCCACCCCTGGACAGGATTATAGTCTCGTGGCAAGGCCACGGATACAAGAGCTTTCGACTGACATGGAAAAAGCCGTATTGCAGCATGATACGGCCGCTATCCTGAACATGCTGGATCCCGATTATAAAGCCAAGGAACTTTTCAAGTTTCACAATGGCCTTCCCGGCCCTTTTCTAGACAGTTTTTTTTGCGGACGAGTCTTGGGAATGGACCAATATTTTTGCCTTGATTTTAAAGATATCAGCGCTATCAAAAATACGGGCATGGAAATTGAAGACGCAACTGCCCGTGTCCACTATGTCGTAAAATCGTCCGCGCATGAAATTGAAACCCGTTTACAAGTGACACTACAAAAAGGCGAACCCATTGGATGGATAGGATCCAGAGGGTTTACTCAAGTTGAATAAAATGCCCTTATATCCAATTAGCGCGTTCCAAGGATAACATATGACTTGCATAAACAAATCCCTTCCGAAATTATCTGGGATGCTTTTAGCAGTTCTGGTTTTGGGGACACTTAATATTCGAGCCGAATCCGCCGATGAGGAATCGACTCAAGAAAGCAAAGCGATTCGGCAAGAAGCATTGCTCAAAGCGGGTGTCTTGCGGGTCCCTGGAAGTTCCGATATTTCCGCCCGAACCCAGGCCTTTGAGCGTCGACAGTCGGTATCGTCTGCGGCAGTGAAATGGGAGTCCACCGGACCTTACGGGGTAGGAAGAGTCGCGAATGTGGTCGTGGACCCAAGTGATGATAAAATCGTTTATGCTACCGGGGCGATGAGTGGTTTATGGAAAACCACCGATGGTGGAGCGACCTGGAAACAGTTGATGAATGACGCGAAAAGCCAAAGTATCGGCAGCTTGGCTCTCGCTCCATCAAACCACAATATCATTTGGGTGGGCACTGGGGAAGCCACGGGCGGGGGCGGGGCGCTTTCCTACCCTGGAGCGGGCATGTACAAGAGTTTAGATGGAGGTGCGACATTCCAACCCGCTGGCTTGGATTCCTCCTTTTACATTGGACGTGTAGCGGTTCATCCCACCGATCCCAATATCGTACTTGTCGCCGTCATGGGAAATTATTGGCAGAAGGGCGGCTATCGAGGTGTTTATCGGACACTCAATGGTGGCGCCACATGGGAGAAACTGACCATTCCCTTACCCGCCGGAGACGATTCTACCGGCTGTACGGACGTGCATTTTTGGCCCACAGATCCCAACCGAATATTCGTAAATATGTGGTCCGCTGCCCGGCAGGTGTATGCTCGCAATTGGAGCGGGCCCAATAGCCGAGTCTACCGCTCGGATGATGGCGGCGGAACGTGGAAGGCGCTGGGAGCTGCCGAAGGCCTGCCGACAACGGATATCGGTCGCAACACCATGAGCATTTCTAAATCCAATCCCAATGTCATGTACATCTTCTATTTGGCGGGAAACAATAATTACAAATCCATGTTTCGGTCCACCAATGGAGGCAATACTTGGGTCGCCACGGCCACCTCCCTACCCACTTCCATTTTCTCTTTTTATGCCCAGTCCTTCTGCCAATTGCAGATCAATCCCACCAATCCTGATGATCTCATTGTCGCGGCCATCACCAGCTACCGATCGACCAACGGGGGCTCGAGCTGGAGTCCGTGTTTTCTAAACAACCATGCCGATAGCCGCGCGTTCAACTGGGGACAGAATAACACGAATATCTTCTATTCCGGTGATGACGGTGGCTTCAGCTCTGGGGCCGCCGGTCCAAACGGAACATTCACTTATAGGGGAACGGGTCCCGGAGGATTGGAACTGAGCCAGATCTACATGATGGATATTGCTCCGGACAACTCCAACTATAGATATATCGGGATGCAAGACAACTATGTCCAAATGACAAGCGATGGTGGCGCAACTTGGCAACAAATCATCGGCGGGGACGGCATGTGCGTCAAAGTGGACTATGGAGCACCAACCAACGTGGTCGGATGCTTTCAACAGGGCAATTATCTGCATTCCAGTTCCAGAGGTGCCGGAATGGTCGCCATTACCGGCTTTGCCGGGCGAGGCGCTTGGGATGGCCCAGTGGCTATCGACCCTTCAAACGGAATGAGCTATATCGGAAGCCAGTTTGTACAGCGGGCAATCCGAGGTTCCGGCAACTATACCACGATTAGTCCGGATTTATCCAACGGCGATCACTCCGTTTCAAACTATGGCTATGGCACGGTACAGGCTATTGCCGCTTTCAATGGGGTAGTTTATGCCGGCACCGATGACGGAAATGTTTGGGTGAGCAAAAATGCCAGTACCGCGCCCACTTGGACTCGCATTCGCAATGGCAATGGAACCGGGCCCGGCACTGGCGAACGCAGTTATGACGGTTGGATAAAGGAAATCTCCATCGATCAATCGGTTCCGGCGGCCAGCACAGCCTTTGTGGCCATATCCTATATGCGATGGGGCCACGGTTTTTGGAAGCCGGCAGCCTACCAACTAACCAACTTTGGCCTGGGAGGTACGGCTTCAGCGGATTGGAAGGATATCTCCGGAGACCTACCCCGCAATGTTTCCATCAATAAAATCATTAAGGACAATGCACCCGCTAGGGCCGGCTGGCTCTATGCAGCCACGGAATACGGCGTCTATTTTTCAACTAATGGGGGCATCAACTGGAATTGGTTGGGTGACAAATCCTTACCCATCATAACCGTCAACGACATGATATTGCATGCGGCAACCAACTACCTCTACGTCGGCACCTATGGTCGCGGCATCTGGCGCATCAATTTGGCGGACCCGACAGTTGGCACGGCAGCTGGATCGCTTACGGCCTCCAAACAAATCCTCAAAAACTTTCCCAACCCGATTGCGTCCAGTTCAAAAATCCAATTTCAAGTGAAGGATGCGCAAGCCTTACAAGTTGCCATCTATGATTTTTTAGGACGGAACTTAAGAACCCTGTACCATAACAAAGTCACTGCGAACAAGCTCTATGCATTGACTTGGGACCGGAAGGATGCTCAGGGGAACCGGGTACCATCCGGTCAATATATACTGAGGGCATTTGGAGACAATGTCACCATGGCAAAGGCCATTGAATTGCGGTAAAAAATGGTCGGGGCGACAGGATTCGAACCTACGACCCTCAGCTCCCAAAGCTGATGCTCTAGCCAGACTGAGCTACGCCCCGATTTTGGTAAAGCTACTAAAAACCCCTCCCCTCTCCCAGGGATTCGGCAAGTATCCTAGGAAAAGGTTTTCTCCGGGGACTTTTGGAGTTTTATGAGATCAAGGCCACTGGCTTCGGTTGCTTATCAAGCCATTCATTTTTAGGACCCTGTTCTCGGTCTGCCAAGGGAAGGGGTCGCAATATCCGCTCTGGAACGGGCTTTAAATCCCAAATCAGGGATAACTTTTCCAGAAGCCTAAGCCCATAATAGGTGATATCGATTTCCCACCAATAAAAGCCTTGTCTGGTGGAATTGCAATAATGATGATGATTATTATGCCAGCCTTCGCCCAGGGTTATGAGAGCCAACAGTAAATTGTTTCGGCTGGTATCGCTGGTTTTATACCGTCGAGAACCGAATACGTGGGACAGGGAATTGATGGTGGCGACCCCGTGGAAAAGGACAACCGTGGAAACGCAAAAGCCCCAGACAAACATTTGCAAGGCATTGGTACCTAGACCCGGGAAAAAATAGTGGAGAAAAGAACCGAGCAGCAACATTGCGGCGCCCAAGGATATCGGCGCCAGGGCATCGAATCGATCTAAAAAAAGAAGTTCGGGGAATTTCACTAGATCCGGTACCAGAGCGGTGCGCGTGGGGATATTTTTTCTTCGGCTCCACCATAAAATATGGCTGTTCCAGAATCCGGTTTGTAAAGGGGAATGGATGTCTTCACTTTCATCCGAGTAGCGATGGTGATGGCGATGATGAGCCGACCACCAAAGCGGTCCTCGCTGGGCAGCTGAGTTTCCCAAAAATACCAAGAGGAATTGAAACCACCGGGAGGTTTTATAGGTCCGATGGGAAAGGTAGCGGTGATACACTCCGGTAATGCCGAACATGCGGATGGCATAGAGAAATAAGGCCACGGATACGGCCGTCCAACTCCATCCCACAAAAAAAACAGCACAAACGGATAGTGTCAATAGAGCAAACGGAATCGGCCAAACCCACTGGTCTTGATTCGGATGACCTTTTTCAACTTCAGCCTGAGCATAGGAATCGAACCAGGAAACGACGCGACGTAAAAATGTGGGTGTTTGCGGGTGCATGCGACCATCCTTGAAACTATTAAAACCGAAATTTGGTTCGTCGACCAATTAAACCAATTAGTACAGGAAACAGCTAGGGGGTAAGGCCATAAATTACAAGTCCTTACAGATACACTTTTTTACATATTGAAAATCCCTGAAATTTTACCGTTCCCTATGGAATCTTAAAATCGGATAATCTCCCGACGAACTCGCCAAATGGCGTTACTTGATTATGGAGGTCTCCCGTGAAGCCCAAACGCATACTGTTCCTCATGGCCCTGACTCTTTTCAATTGTCAAAAGGTTGGGAAACTTGGGGCGGGGAAATACGATGTCTACGACCAGGAATACAGTAGTCAAAATTACTTGCTGGAAAGAAAATTTACAGACCAAGGTGCTTTCGAAGAATCGCACACTATCGACCATTGTCTCTTGATGGATATGCGAGGAAAATGGACACAGGATGGCAATACACTAACTCTAAAGTATAATCAGATGAGAAACCGGCCTACCTGTCACGATTCCTTGCCGGCTTGGGGCCAAGATTCTGCGGAGCTGAAAATCCCCATTCGGAATGTCGATGCTTCAACTTATGAATCCATGCTGGCCGCTTCAGACGGCAAGCCAGCCAAGTGGATTAAATGGAATCGGGTGGATTAACTTTCCCGCTCAAGAAAAATTAGCCGTCCCAAATGAAATTGGAAAAGATTTTATAAACGCTTGCGAATGGCCTGGGCGTGGTGATGGAAGCCTTCGGCATCTGCTAAAGCCGCGATGAGTGGACCATTTTTACGCAAGGCCTTGCTGGTGTATTCGATTATACTTGTGCGTTTATAGAAGTCGTAAGTGCCTAGGGGCGAGAAAAAGCGCGCGGAACCATTGGTAGGCAGCACATGGTTTGGACCTGCGAAGTAATCACCAACGGGCTCGGAAGAATGCGCACCGATAAAAATAGCCCCTGCGTTTTGAATGCGTTTGGCCAATGCATGGGGATTTTTTGTTTGGATTTCCAAATGTTCGGGAGCGATAGCATCGGCTAATGCACAGCCAATTTTCCAATCCTTCACTATATAAATTCGGCCGAATCGGTTCAGGCTTTTCTCTAGAATGGCGCGCTTGGGTGATGCGATTACCTGTTGGTCTACGCAGTCCGCTATACTTTGCGCGGCCTTTTCCGATGTGGTGATACAGATGGCGGCCTCGTATCCGGAACCGTGTTCCGCCTGGGAAAGCATGTCCGCGGCAATCCAATCGGGGTCGGCGGAATCGTCGGCGAGCACCAAAATTTCCGATGGACCGGCTATCATATCGATGTCCACGGTCCCAAAAACTTCCTTTTTGGCTAGGGTGGAAAACACATTCCCTGGACCCACAATTTTATCGACACGCTCCACGCGGGAAGTGCCATAAGCCAACATGGCAATGGCCTGTGCGCCACCGATGCGATAGACTTCCGTTATCCCCAATTCTAGCAGGGTAAAAGCAATACTAGGATGAATACCCATCGGTGCCGGAGTAACCACCACGATGTCCTTCACTCCAGCAACTTGGGCTGGTACCGAGTTCATGATCAAAGTGGAGGGATAGGTGCCTGAGCCACCCGGCACATACACGCCCACGCGTCGCAGAGGCCGAATCCTTTGACCCAATGTTTCGCCATGTGGACCGAGCACAGTCCAGGATTTTTCTTGTTGCAATTTATGAAAGCGCCGAACGTTAGCGATGGCAGTACGAATGGCCCGTTTAACCATGGGGTCCAACAGCCCGGCCTTTTTCTCAATGTCAGCGGACGTAACTTTAAGGGAACCTACCAGGCCGTCGTGTTGCTTGGCCAAACGAAGAACCGAAGCGTGGCCCTTGGATTTGACTTCGTTTAAAATGCTCTTTACCGTTTCGGAAATTTCTTTGGACGGACTGGGTTCGCGTCCAGTGAGTACAGCAACATCTGGATGCTTTAGGGAGGAAATAGAAAGAATGCGAATCGAGCGAATTTTGATCATCGGTAATCGTGCCATTTTTCTTGAGGGATATTTTCTGGTCTCTTTAAATGTCTTTATCTTTTATCGATTATCCAAGGTTTTCTGAGGACCCAATCTTCACTTTGCAATGGATAAACACCCCCTTTCCTGCCTATCCGAAAATTAATTGACATCAAGATTCGCCAGCTCATAGTCTAATTGATGGAACCGTTAATTTAATGCACAGGAAAGCCAACCAGCAATGAAAAAACCGGCCCTTGGAATATCCATGACTCTAGGACTTTTCGCTATTCTGAACCTTTCATCATGCGGCAGTTCGCCAGCTTCGGGAACCAGCAATGATGCACAAAACCAAGAGTTGGGAGTATTGAAGTCTTCCGTCGTACTTGGTAAGGTGGGAGCGTTAGGCAAGGCTGCAGCCATCAACTTGTCAAAGTTGATCATAACCGGGATTTCCAGCACGACACCTCCGGATACAATAAGGGATACTAGCACGGTAAGCGGTAACTCCCAGATTACAGTCAATAAAACCTTTACTTTGAAACCCTTACGCAATTGGACATTGACGGCCAAAACTCTGGACGTGAAAGATTCCATGATCCACACTGGGTCAACCTCGTCGTTCTTTGTTAAGCCAGCGGATACGGTGGAAGTGAGTTTAAACTTAACTTCCCGTTTCGCCATGTACGAAGCCAGGTTCAACAACCTGCCTGATAGCGTCAACTCGGCTACAGTAGGCACCGGCAAGGATGCGGTCAAAGTAAAACGCGTTCTATTAAAGGTGGACAATGTCATTAAAGCGGACTCTTCCGTAATCACTTCCTACAGCGGAGGGCAAACCGTAGTCATCTATTTCGATTATATCACGCCGGGTTCCCACGTTGTCCTACTGGAGGCGTACGGCACTCTGAACAGCTATAATGGCATCCTTTATAGTGGTAGTACAACCGTCGATGTCGCTTCCGGAGCGGACGACTCAAAATCCATTTCATTGGCCTGGCAAGGTCCAGGTACAGGTGCAGCCAAAATTACTGTGACATTAGGAAAAGTTGGAAAAGTGACCATTAATGGTGCGTTACCCGGAACGATATTTCCATGAATGCGCACACAGTTTTCAAAACGCCGAAAGAAAAGGTGAATAGCATGGCTATGAAAATATTGGGCTTGTTGATGGTGGCCTGTGGTTTGCTTTTTGAAGGGTGCATTTCAGATAACGCAGAACCCAAAAAAACTACTGGAACCAATGAAACGCCAGTCGACTCTACAGCCAGCGGTAGCTTGATCTTCGCCTTCCAGTTGAATCGTGACGCCTCAAACCATCGCAGGCTCGCACGTTCGTCTTCTGAATCGGAAACAGAAATGCCTTCCGCACAAGTCCCGGCAATGGCTGTGGGATGGTCGCCGTCCGAATCTGCTCCTGGATCGGAACCCGCCCGAGGCTATTCTATGCAGAATGCCCTTTTAAAAACGTCGGCGGCTTACTCCAGCCCCCTCGCCCAAGCAAGCCTCCATGCCCCTTTCACACCGGTAGTCTTTTCCAAGGATACCAACTGGATTCAATTCGACGATTCTCTCAAAGGCTATGTCCAACAGTTACGGACCTACAACTTTACGGATTCGTTCGGCACCGGATCAGGTCGGGATTCACTGGTGTACAAATGGCCGTATACTGCGCCAAACCAGTCGGTCCTGGCTCATATATCTGTCCGCACCTATTCAAGCGGTAAAAAAGTAACGGCAAAGGTTAGGGATGAGGACGGGGACGGAATTCTCAATCAATGCCCGGCTTCCAAACTGATAAAAATCCGCAAGGAATGGACTACGATTTTAGGAGATACCCTTCTGAAAACCTTTACCCATACGACCCATGGACAAACCTCGGTCTATGATAGCGTGGGAATCGGCTCGCCAACCAGTTGGACGGATTCGGTTTCTGTACTTGGAAAACCGGTGTGGTGGCAGGAAACTTTAGATGGCGATGGAGACGGGTTTGTCCTGACTCATGCTACTGGATCCAAAACCAAAGTGATCAGAAATTCTTACCGAGATACCCAAAAAGGGTCGTTGCAAATCAATTATGAAGTTTTTGGACCGGGTGCAGACGAAAATTACCTGACCCAGGCCGATAACGAGCTGTTCCCGTATCGAACCGTAGTCGTGAATGATAAAGGTATCGATCAAGCTACCATAAAATATGGCGATGTCGATGGAGACGGCTTGTTCTGGAATCCAGCTATAGGTGCAGCGAACAAGGCATGGGTAACGCATGTTTGGGCAGTCAGTGATAGCATTACCAAGCATACCGACAGCCTAGTTGAAGTCGCGACTGCATCCGGGAAGCTGAAAGAAGCCCGCATGGTATTATTCGTCGCCACTTTAAAGTATGCGGATGGTAGTGTCTCTGCGGTAAGCTCCAAATTTTCACAGGGTTCCACTTCGTTATCGGATTCTTTCACCGTCTTGGAACACCGTTCCTTTGCAGCATATATTCCAAAAGGCTCAAGTGATCCAATGGCCAATGTCGATTCCACATTACGTGTTTCATGGATTTTATCCGGAGACCCAACCACCGCAACGGACGACAAAGTCACCCATTGGTTTTCACAAACTTTCTATAAGCCAGGACGCCCACTGGTTTCGACTGTGGATGTATTCACTCCCAACGGTCCATTGGCATTAGGTCAAACAGCTTTAGCAGGAACATCCATGCACCAGGAAATCATGAAGCCCACAACCAGTCAAAGTGTCATTCGCACTCTTTTGACCAGAAGCATGGACCCCGCTAAAAACGTTGCCTCCTGGAAGTCCATCCGCTATTTTGAAAACGGGGATTCAGCAGTAACAACCGGTAGTAACCCCGCCAAGGGTATCGCAGCATATACAAGTAACCTAGGTCCAAATGTTAAAAATTCCGGCTGGAGCGATGCCGCTTCCGGAACATTCAAAGACACCCTTAAATTTATGGATCCAAACGGCCAAGTACTGTTTAGTGAATATTGCAGTGGCACACTCATGCAGGCCACCGGCGTAGGAGAATTTGACCGCACCAGTGTGCGCCAAGGCATTTCCACTCAGGCGCATTTCAAAATTATTCAAAATGGATCCAAAGAGCTGTTGATGACAAAAACCATCGGCACTCAAACATCAGTGATCAGAATCGTTGGTGACACCGCCACACAGTCCGATTCCTCTGGTCTGTTCAAACGGAATTGCACGTGGTATACGGATGGCAGCGGCGTCTATCGAGTTCGACAGTCGGTGGATAAAATTGCAGATGGAAGTAAAGTATCCACGGGGTTGTTCGCGTTTGGCGAGGAAGGTTCCGGTAAGGGAACCTATACGGCTATGGTAAAGGGCCTCACGCAATCCGACAAAAAGGTCCTTTGGAATGCGGATGGCGCAGTCTTTCTGGACGGAATACGATTCGACAGATAACGAGCACCAAGCCGTGAGGCTTGGGGGTTTTAACTTAACCAAGCAACAATTTGTAGTTGATGCCGTCCAATAATGCCAACCAGCTGGCTTCGATAATATTGGTCGACACACCTAAAGTGCCCCACGCTTCTTCTTCCGGGCGCGTGCGATCATGGAATCGAATCCAGACGCGAACTTTGGCACCTGTCCCCTTATTATTGTCCAAAACCCGTACTTTGTAATCGATCACTTCAATATTCTGCAGCGCTGGGAAAAACCGTCGCAAGGCTTTCCAAATCGCAGAATTCATAGCGTCAACCGGCCCATTCCCTTCGGCAGCGGTATGTTCAATCTCGTTTCCCACCTTGAGTTTGATCGTGAACTCGGAATGCACCTCTCCATTTTCACGCCGCTCCTCGATAGAGCGGAAACCCAGAAACTCGAAACGGTCTTTCCATAAATCCAATTTGCGACGGGCCAAGAGCTGAAAACTGGCATCGGCGATTTCAAAATGATAGCCTTCGTCCTCTTTTTGTTTGACATCCGCTAAAATGGCCGCTACCTGTGGGCTACGCTTATCCAGATCGGGTTGTATCGCTTTGATTTTTTCCCAAACCAAACTGCTGCCGCTCTGGTTGGAAACAATGAAATCACGGGCATTACCTACGAGTGCCGGATCAATATGTTCAAAACTGCGCGCCAATTTCATAACCCCGTCGATATGGGCTCCACCCTTATGGGCAAACGCAGCTTCGCCTACATAGGGCTGACGGATGTCATCAGCCAAATTGGCCAATTCACTAACCGCCAAACTCAATCCACGAAGACTGACTAATTGCGCATCGGAGACCACGCCCACTCCCATTTTAAGTTGCAATGCAGGAATGATCACGGTCAAATTGGCATTGCCACAGCGCTCTCCATAGCCGTTAATTGTGCCTTGCACCTGTACGGCTCCAGCTTTGACGGCAGCCAGAGAATTCGCAACGCCGGTACCAGTATCATTGTGGGCATGGATTCCCAACGGAAGTCCTAAATGCTTTTTCATGATGGCGGTGATTTCCTCTATCTTCCAAGGCAGCATGCCACCATTGGTATCACAAAGCACCAAACAGTCCGCACCCCCGTCCCGGGCAGACTCCAAAGTCTTGACGGCATATTCGGGATTGGCCAGATAGCCGTCGAAAAAATGCTCCGCATCATACACCACTTCCTCGGCATGGTCTTTTAGATACGCCACGGAATCTTTGATCATGCGCAAATTCTCATCCAAATTCGTTCGTAACACATCCGTTACATGCAAATCCCAACTTTTCCCGAAAATGGTGATCACGGGAGCAGCCGTTTCCACCAGGTGTTTGATAACCATGTCCTCACCGGGATGCGCCTTAGGCCGACAAGTGCTTCCAAAAGCAGCAATTTTGGCGTGTTTCCATTCCATCTTCGCCGTTCGCCGGAAGAATTCAATATCCAGTGGGTTGGTTGGGTTGGGCCACCCACCTTCGATATAGTCCACGCCGATAGCATCCAGCTTTCGAGCCACGGTCAACTTGTCTTCAAGAGAAAATGAAATCCCCTTAGCCTGACTGCCATCGCGGAGCGTCGTATCATAAATCTTTACTGTTTTCATCGTATCCAACCTTTCTCAGGCCTGGTTCAAAGGCAAAAAAAAACCCGCTCTGCTGAGCGGGCTTTCGGTATTTTCTTGGGTCTTCTCCCTAAAAAATTCCGTTCCCGCTTCCGTCTCCGCTTGGAATTCGAATAATAATAATAGCCGAAAGCGGAAGCACTGGGGCTAATGGACCTTCGGAATATTCGTATCCTGTTTGGAATTGAGAACGCATATCTCTAATGTAACTCCAATAGTACCTGGATTGTCAACTATTTCCGGAATTGGCTGAGAAAATCCTTCCACTCCGCGTTATTTAGGGGGTAACGCGGTGAAACGAATTGCGTCGAATCCAAAGTCATTGGTCGCCCTGAGATGGATAGCAGGGTATCTGGGCCATGCAAATTCACAACCCGGTAAGGCAAGGATAGGTAACCGATGCAATAGGTTCCCGTGTCCAGTATCACAGCCGAGGTCTGCAAAGGAGATTTGAAGGAATGCCGCCAAGGCAAATAGCTGTCCACAACCACTCTATCCCGCCTGACATACCCTAAAAAGTCAGCCAAGGCTCCAAAGGTTTTCCCTTCATTGGCGAGAAAATAATCGAACAGCTTCCATCCAAGAAATCCAAAAGGCGCCCCAGTCATCTTGTCCACGGTCAGAACGCCCTTCCGTTCTAATCGCTCCATGATCTGCACAGAGAGCATTTGCTTATCCAGGCTTACTTTAAGGAAATATGCATAACCCAAGTTTCCAAATAAAAACGCGATCAAAAAAATCAATCCTCGCAGAGGTATCGAAGGTAAGGCATAATCCGCGTCGAGATGTTGAATTGGGTGAGATGACAATGAATCAACCGTAGATAATGAAAAGGACACTGATGGAAAATTCAGCAGCAATCCCAATATTATGATCTCCATGAAATAATAATCCCACCACACTCCGCGTAGCGAGGCTATCACTATGTAACCAGCAATCAGAATGAGATAAGGTGATGGCTTGAATAGCCGAAAATCCAACAGCCATAGACCCGGCAAAATCAGCCAAGGTAAAAAGTGGTTCACCTCCGGCCAACCGAATAGGCCAAAAGCGGGTGTATCCAACTTGATAAGTTCGTCGTGCCAAAAGGGAAGAATCGCCAACAATACTAGTGTGGCACAAATAGGCCATAGCCAGCGCTTCCCACGAGACGGTCCCGCCACAGAGGCTGAGTTTTCCAATTTTGAAAAATATGCAGTAAGACACATGGTAATGAGACTTCCGGCCAAAAAGGCTAACGTGCCTCTGCCAATAGCGTCTAACCATCCAGAGTGTTGGAATGTGCCATGCAAGACTGCATAGGTGCGGTTCATATAAGCCAAGGTGAACAGAATCATTAGAATACAAGTGATTGTACCCACTACTAATTTCCAGGAAATTCTCTTGTTGCATCGGTACTCCACCACTGCCAACCATAGGGGCAAAAGAAGTAGGCAAATTTGGTTTTGACGATTTGCAAATGCCAAGAAGGCGGGGAAAAAGAACCATCCATATTTTCCGGATTCAAAGCAGATCAGCGAAAGTAAAAAAAGGTCTATGGTACAAATGCCGCCATGGAAATCTGCCTCTTTGGCCAGAAATATGGGAAAGGTGGCCAAGGCTAAAGTCAAAATCGAAGCGGACTGCAGACTAAATCGACGGATGAGCAGCAAGTACAACAAAGGAAAAAAAGCCAGAACACAGAAAGCTTGGAATCCATATACGGAGACGTAAAAGTTGCCGGAAATTCGGAAAAGCAGGGCGCAGGCTGAAGAGAATACGATGCCTAACGGCGCAAGCCATTCGTACGTATAGGGTTGTCCTTTTTCAAGGGTACCTAAAATGCTGCGGAGGTATCCGAAGTCATCACTACGTAAAATACCGGGCTGAAAACCAAAGGAAAAATAAATCAGGCCATAAATCACCCATCCCCAGGATAGGGCCTGCCATTTCTCCCGTCGACATTGCCTTGCATCCAGTATCTTTGATTTCATCCCGAGGCGTGCTTCTCCACCACTACCAAAGCTTGCTTGCCGAATACTTTCCACAAAACAGGCACGGCCAGGTAGATTCTAACCAGAAAATCCCACTGGGGAAATCGACTCTTGGTGGTGTATGGAAGGAATGCGGGTATAATAGTGTGAGAACGGAAGCCAGCCATGACGGCCGCTTCCAAAACGCTTTTTTCGGTTAATGGAATATGATGATCGAAAAAATCCCAATACTCCCTGTAGGCAAAACGAATATTGGGCATTAAAATTACCATACGTCCACCGACTTTTAGTACGCGGTTAATTTCCCGCATAACATCCATAACCTGATTCTTATCGGCCAAATGCTCCAAGACGTTGCTTAGAAAAACGGAGTCCATTGAATTCGATTCCAAAAAAGGCATGGAATTGCATGCAGATTGAAATACGGTTACTTCGGACGTTGCGAAAGCGGCAGTGTCTGGATTCATGTCCACTGCTATTTTCCTCGCTGCCCGGATGTTATTGATAAACTCGCAGTAACCGGCACCT
>JAYSRH010000021.1:0-2227 GCA_043721115.1 Fibrobacteria bacterium
CAGCGTGGTTGAAGTTTTGGAACACGGGGCACAAGAATTATTAGTAGTGGCACTGCCTAAAAAGGAAATCCACATTCCTTGGAACGACCATTTTGTAAAAAAAGTGGATAAGGTCGCGCGAATGGTTGAGGTGGATCTCTCCATGCTGAGGAACATTTTGTGAGGATTGATATTATCAGTCTTTTTCCAGAAATGTTTGCAGCTTTGGATGCCACGATTCCAGGTCGAGCCAGAAAAATGGAAGCCTTGGACCTAAAAATTCACCAATTGCGAGATTTTGCCATCAATAAATACGGCCAGGTCGATGATATTCCCTTTGGAGGGGAGGCAGGCATGGTTTTACGTCCAGAGCCTTTAAAAGGGGCCTTAGACCATGTTTTGGCACAATCGTCATCCAAACCGCATATAGTATGTATGAGCGCCCAAGGAAAGGTTTTTACTCAGGAAAGGGCCAAGGAATTGGCCAAAATGGAAAATCTTCTTATCATTTGCGGGCATTATAAAGGTGTCGATCAGCGATTTTGCGATGCCTATGTAGATGAAGAGCTGAGTATGGGTGATTATGTCGTTACGGGAGGTGAACTTCCCGCTATGCTAATCGTCGATGCAATAGCCAGGCTTTTGCCTGGAGTGCTTGGAGATGTGGCTTCGGCGGAAACCGATTCCTTCTACCTTCCCAATCGCCTGGGCTGGCCCGTGTATACGCGACCCCAGGAGTTCGAAGGCAAGGCGGTTCCCGAAGTGCTGCTTTCCGGACACCATGAGAATATCCGGAAGTGGCGCGTAAAAGCCGGACTGGATTTGACCCGCAGGAATCGCCCGGACTTGTTCGGCCTGCTGGATTTGACTGAAGAAGAAAAACGGATTCTGGAATAGAATCACGAAAGGAATTAAGATGCATCCTACAGTAGCAGCCATTCACCGAGGCAATCTCCGAACAGATATTCCCGAATTCCGCGCCGGTGATACGGTTAGCGTAGACTTTAAAGTGATCGAAGGTGCCAAGGAGCGCATTCAAACGTTCACTGGCGTGGTCATTCAACGTCGTGGAGATGGCGTTGCCGAAACCTTCACGGTCCGGAAAATTTCCAACAACATTCCGGTGGAAAGAATCTTTCCCCTGCACTCGCCTCGCATTGCGGATATTAAAGTGAACCGCCTCGGCAAGGTTCGCCGCGCTCGCATATTCTACATGCGCGAATTGTCCGGAAAAGCTTCCCGTATCAAAGAGCGCGGCGTCAAGTCGGAAGCGGGCATTGCCGAAGCCAAAGCCCTGGCCGTAGCTCCTTCGGCGTCTTCGACACCGAAGTCCTCCAAAGTTAAAGCCGCAAAGGCCGCAAAAGCCAGCGCAGCCGTTTAGTTTTTGGTTTATTTAGGAGTCGCCGTAAGGTGGCTCCTTTTTTTTATCCATTTCGCATTTCGCTTAATACCTTTTGACGCATGGCTTTAAAGCGGTTCCTGCAGTTTTGTCATGCCTTAACTCATCTTGGTGAATCTAATTGCTCGAACCCGCGTCTACATAAGCGCGTTGTTCTGAGTAATAAAATCGCCTTATTGATGGGCATAGCTTCCTTTCCCTATTTCATTATTTACCAAGTCATTGGACTGTCCAATCTCGGCTGGTTGGCATTGCTTTGCTCTTTGGCCTACCTTGCCATTCCTTGGATGAACAGCAAAGGCAGAATATTCCTGTCCCGAATCATTTTGATCACCCTTTCCAGCGCTGCCATTTTTGGATCAGCGTGGGTACTTGGAAAAGAGTCGGGGTTGCATCTGTTTTTACTTCCATGCGCTTGGGTATCGCTAATCCTCTTTGATTGGGAAGAACGAAAATCGATTGTGTTCGGATTGGCCTGGGCTTCCCTACTGCTCTTGGTGTTTGAACTTTTTGGAAGCACAATCAATCCTATTAATGGTCCCTCCGAAAGCGAACTGAAGTTTATCCACTTCAGCGTATTACTATTGATTTTGGTAGGACAAATTCTTGTGGTGTTTTATTTCTTCCAGGCCAACAGACGTTCAGAACAAGCACTTTCAAATGCCAGCGACACTGCTAAGGCTGCGGATAAAGCCAAAAGCCAATTCCTGGCCAACATGAGTCATGAAATCCGCACACCGCTGAACGGTGTCTTAGGCATGTCTCATGTTGGCCAGGAATTGGCTTTTGGCTTTATCCGCAGCCTTAGCAGTGTCGCTGGCATTTGAAAGTGCTTGTTCTGAACGTCTG